>JAENIT010000001.1 GCA_016844365.1 Dehalococcoidia bacterium | reverse complement strand
CCCTTATCGAGACCAAAGAGCTGGCTATGGAGACAGCAAAAGCCCTTGAGGAGAGGCTTGGGGACACCGCACCCTTCACCATGTACTGGTCCGGTTGCCCCGCGGGTTGCGGTAATCATCACGTGGCAGACATTGGATTGGAGGGGAAGAGAGTGCGCATCAACGGTGAGATTGTGGATGCTGTAGACATTTACATGGGCGGACGCTCCGGCGCCGAGCCCAGCCTCTCTACTAAGGTCATGGAGAATGTGCCCTGCTCCGATCTGCCTGATATTGTAATGGGGCTTCTCGGCCAACAAGACCGCCTTGCACCAGAGGTCGCTGTGGGTAAATCTCTTATCCAGGAGCCCGTTGTTGCAATGGCTTTGTAACTGCTTAGGTGGACACACACTGTCAGGCATGCAAAGTTGCTAAAGTTAACACGGATGTTACTTCAGCTTAACAATACAGTAATTATCCTGAAACATATTAGATATAACATACATAGTAGGAAGCGATAATTAGCGTTGAGGCCAATTAGTACCAGCAGAGGTCATGTGCGCTGCAGTTGCTTTCGATGGGAAGTTCCTAGTCTAGGTAGCGCTTCCTGGTTGTGTTGTGAAGAAGGCGAATCATCAACGGTAGTGGGAATATTAGCGTTCTATGAGGGCTATACATGGTGAGAGCTTCACAGGTCTCTCTAGAAACTGGGGGGCCGAGCGATGATACAGTGCGGATAGGCAATCTTGTTCTAGACACATCCCGCTATTCTGTTATTGTTGATTCCAAGCCCGTGGACCTGACCTACAAAGAGTTCGAGCTTCTGAAGTTCCTAGCCGTCCATGTCGGCCAGATCACTGATCGAGTGACTCTGATGCGAGAGGCCTGGGGGGAAGAGCTGGGGCAAGAGGTCAGGAAGGTGGATGTCCACATAGCCCGGCTCAGAAAGAAACTAGCGAGATTGAGCCCTCACCGCATCGTTACTGTGAACAAAAGAGGGTACGGTCTGGCTACTGAACGGCCCTCAGACAAAAACAGTAGAGACGATTAAGGGTAGGCATTATATATTGATTGGAGCAGCAGGAGGCGCCATGTGCCTCCTTTCTTTATGCTTGTTATCTACCCTAGATCACTCGGAGTAAAGATCGTTGATGGAGGTAAGTCTAGGAGCGCCCTCAAGCGATTGTTCTCCGTAACGCAAAGTTCACACGGATTTAATCTAATCGTCATCACAAGGAAATAAAACTGTAACAATTCCAGACTAGACTGATAGATAGAGTTTACACATTAGGAGGAATAGGTATTAGCATCGAGACATCTCTGATTACTGCTCCTGGTGAACGTTTTTCAGGCCATCGAGTATAATTCCAAAAGGAGGATACGTATGGATACAGGCGACACGGCATGGATTCTGGCTTCTTCTGCACTGGTCCTGCTTATGACGCCAGGGCTGGCTTTCTTCTACGGAGGACTGGTACGCGGTAGAAACGTCATAAGCACCATTATGTTTAGCTTCATCGCCATGGCGGTGGCTAGCTTAGTCTGGGTGTCTTGGGGTTACAGCCTTGCCTTTGGCGAAGGTAACGCCTTCATAGGAGACCTTTCGGCCGTTGGTCTCGCCGGCATTGGTATTGACGACTTAAGCGGTGACATCCCGACACTACTCTTCGTTATATTCCAGATGATGTTTGCCATCATCACTCCAGCGCTCATTACAGGGGCGATAGTAGAGCGGTTTAAGTTCACCACGTACTTGGTTTTCTTGGTGTTGTGGCTGACCTTCATCTACTCTCCAATAGCTCATTGGGTCTGGGCGCCAAATGGATGGTTGTTTACACGGGGAGCTTTGGATTATGCCGGTGGCACAGTGGTCCATATTAACGCTGGCGTTGCAGCGGTGGCAGCTGCCATGTTATTGGGCAAACGCCGCGATCCCGGCCTTGAGCCGCACAACGTACCGTATGTGGTGCTGGGCGCTAGTCTCCTCTGGTTCGGCTGGTTTGGTTTCAATGCAGGTTCAGCGCTCAATGCCGATGGACGGGCAGTAAGCGCTTTCCTCGTCACGAACACAGCAGCAGCCGCCGCAGCGCTGACGTGGGGATTGCTTTCTCAGTTTCAAAACCGTCGCATGAGCGCGGTGGGTGTAGCCACCGGAGCCGTGGCAGGCCTTGTAGCAATAACGCCGGCGGCCGGCTACGTGGGAGCTATGAGTGCGATCGCTATCGGCATTGGGGCTGGTCTCTTTGGGTACTTTGCCGTTTATCTTCGTCCGAAGACCGGTCTTGATGATTCTCTGGATGTGTTCGCCGTCCATGGTGTCTGTGGAATCTGGGGGTCTATTGCCACAGGTATTTTCGCAGCAGCAGCCATTGGCGGTACAGCCGGCCTACTAGAAGGCAACGCAGCACAGGTGGTAACCCAGGTTATCGGAGTGTTGGCTACCCTTGCCTACTCCGGCATCGGAACGCTAATCATCTTGAAGATCCTGGACGTTATACCTGGTCTGGGCCTTCGCGCCCCAGAATCTGCTGAAGCGCAAGGTATGGACATCACCGCCCATGGGGAGCGAGCATATGTGCAGGATGGAGCAGACTGAGCGAATCGCCTTTCAGCGATTATCGCAAGCTCGGGTATGAAATTTTGCGGGCGATTAGGAAGGAGGCCAAATGATTAGTATTGAAGCTATTGTCAGGCCAGAGCGTGTGAACCACGTCGCTCAGGCTCTGGAAGAGATTGGATGCCCGGGCTTCTATTATGTGAACGTGACCGGACAGGGCCGGCAGCGAGGTATAGAGGTCTTCGTAGGCAGGAGCGGCCAAATGGCACGCAGGTCAGCAGTCCCCAAGACATTGATCCGCACTGTAGTTGCTGACGACATGAAAGAAGCGGTCATCGCAGCGATCATCGCAGCAGCCCGCAGCGCGGGTGATGGGGAGATAGGTGACGGAAAGATCTTCGTTACACCTGTGTTGGACGCCGTCAGGGTTCGAACAGGTGAAAAAGGTGAAACCGCTATATAGCGCCTATACCATCTATATCCTCCGAGACAAGCATGGGCCGCCACTAGGGAGGCCCATGCTTGTCTTTGTGCGCTTCTATGCCGTTGGATGATTGCGATATTCATTATTGGATGTATGAGGGTTAGGGTCAATCTTGTTCCAGACTTGCAAATGAGGTATATAATAGAGTGCGATTGAGATAAGGGGAGATTACGGTTTGACGGTTGAGCAACCCGATAATGTGGAGCTGGGCGCTATTGAGCGTATAGCTCCTTTTTACGATCAAGACTACGGGGACTACGATCAAGACTTGGAATTCTATCTTAATTATGCCAAGCGCACAGGGTCACCTATACTGGAGCTTGGGGTCGGTACTGGTAGGGTGGCTATACCCCTGGCCTTGGCCGGCCACCAGGTGGTAGGTGTTGACGCTTCGGTCGGGATGCTGGAGCTTTGCCGCAAGAAGCTGAGGGGCGGGCTTAGTGAACGCCTGAAACTAGTCCAGGGCGATTTCCGGAACCTGGACTTAGGCCTGCGCTTCAATATGGTCTTCTCTGCCGCTAACACCTTCGGCCATATAACCACCCAAAGGGACCAGGCATCCGTCCTGGAGTCTGTGAGGAGACACTTAGAACCCCGCGGACTTCTTATATTGGATCTGGACAATCCGGAGAGCCTGTTCCTCAATGAAGGCAGCGGTGGCCTCCTGTTGGACTGGGTCAGACCAGCGCTTGACTCTAAGGGCTACGTTATGAAACTAGTTAGCGCCTGGAAAGAGCCTGAGACGCAACTCAAGCACATAACCTTCATCTATGATGAAGTCGGCGAGGACAGTGTAGTCAGGCGCACAATGGCGTCGTTCCGTCTCAGGTACAGTTACCAAAGTGAGATGGAGCTGCTCCTCGATTGTAGTGGTTACCGGGTAGAGGCAGTATACGGATCCTATGATTTGGATGCATACGCAGCCCATAGCGAGAGGATGATCTTTGTAGCCCGTCCTCAAGGATGATACACTTATATCCTAAGACTGGCTATCGTTGTCCAAAGGAGCACAGTATGAGGATAGCGCTGGATGCCATGGGTGGCGACCATTCTCCCCACGACATAGTGTTGGGAGCTGTGGAGGCGGCCAAGGAGCATGGGATTGAGGTCATTCTGGTGGGCCCTGAGGATGTCGTTCAGGGAGAGATGGCCAAATATGTGACCACCAGACCGGCATTGGTGGTAGCCCACGCCAGCCAGGTAATATCAATGTCCGAGCCCCCCATAGAGGCAGTAAGGCAAAAGGGCGATTCCTCCATAGTGGTGGGCCTGGACTTGGTTAAGCGAGGGGCGGCGGCGGCCTTTGTATCTGCTGGCAACACCGGGGCTGTGATGGCCGCGGCACTCTTTACCCTGGGTAGGATCCCCGGCATTGACCGACCCGCCTTGGCCGCCACAATCCCCACTTCTAACGGCGCGTGTCTTTTCTTGGACGCCGGAGCCAACGCCGATTGCAAGCCATCTTATCTACTTCAGTTCGCATACATGGGCAGCTACTACATGGAGAAGGTTTTAGGGGTTAAAAGCCCAAGGGTTGCCCTCCTGAGTAACGGGGAGGAAGACACTAAAGGCAACCAACTTGTTAAGGAAACGGCTCCCTTATTAAGGCAATCTGGGCTTAATTTTCAGGGTTTTGTGGAGGGCAAGGACCTCGTTATCGGAGCAGCCGATGTAGTTGTTACCGATGGTTTTACCGGCAATGTGGTGATTAAGGTTATTGAGGGCGTAGGGGAAGCAATGTTTCGAGAGCTCCGCAGGGTCATGGAGGAAAAGCCGCACTACAAATTAGCTGCATCCTTTCTGAAGCCGGCATTAAAAGAGCTGGCGGTAAAGACGGACTATGCCGAGTATGGGGGAGTGCCACTGTTGGGAGTTAATGGAGTAGTAGTTATCGCCCATGGTAGGAGCAACGCCAAGTCCATAAAGAATTCCATCCTATCTGCCAAAGGGGCAGTGGAGCGGGATATTGTGTCCGTTCTAGAGGGCATCTCCAGCCAGCCTGGGGTAGCGCTGACCAGCTCTGGAGGCCGATAGTGCTCATCTTCACTATCGACAGCGTTAGCTTTAGTGGTATAATGTCTCATGTAGGAGGGTTGTTAGATTGAAGGTATCCACGGAGCAGATCGAAGGCAGGCGGGTTGTACTCAATGTGGAAGTTGACTCAGAAAGCCTAGAGCGCTCACTGGAACGAGCCTATAGACGCATTGTCCAGAAGGCCAACATACCCGGTTTTCGCCGGGGCAAGGCCCCTAGGGCCATGGTCGAGAGGTTACTGGGTAGAGAGGTAATCCTGGACGAGGCTCTGGAGCAACTTATCCCAGATGCATATAGGCAGGCGGTTCAGGAGAACGATATTGACCCCGTCGCGCAGCCCCAGATAGAGCTAGTTCAGAGGGAGCCGGTGATCTTCAAGGCCACCGTCCCTGTCAGTCCCTTGGTTGAGCTGGGAGATTACAGCCAACTCTCCTTTAATATAGACCCCATCGAGGTCTCCGAAACTGAAGTTGATACCGCCCTGGAGGATCTGCGCTCTATATATGCCGTGTGGGAGCCAGTGGAGAGGCCGGTGGAATTTGGGGATAGGGTTACCCTGGATGTAGCGGGCCGTCTTGGTGAAAGAGACCTTATCAACGACTCTGAGGTTACCTACCCAGTTATACAGGGATTTCCAGTGCCAGTCGCAGGATTTCCTGAGCAACTGGTTGGGATCGATCCTGGGGGGGAAAAGGAGTTTTCCCTTCCCATGCCGGAGGACCACGATGACCCCACCTTGGCGGGTCAGGACGTATCATTCCACGTTCTTGTTAAAGAGGTGAAGGAGAAGAAGCTCCCAGAGCTTGACGACGAGTTCGCGAAGACCGTTAGGGACCCCACGGACACTTTGGAGCAGCTACGGGAAAAGATGAGGGACAATATTAGAGCTAATGCTGAGCAGGAGGCCCTGAGGCAAATGGAGGAGCAGGTGGTGGATGCTGTGGTGGGCATTGCTAACATAGATTACCCAGAGATACTAGTGGAGCATGAGGTAAACCATCTGATAGAGGACCAAATCTCTGCTAACCGCGACAGCCAGGGACGAGTAGACGAATATCTACAGAGTATAGGCAAGAGCGAGGAAGAGTTCAGGGAGGAATGGCGACCCGCAGCGTTCAAGAAGGTTATGCGTTCTATAGTCCTATCAAAAGTCGCAGAAGTTGAGAGTATAGAGGTAACAGCAGAGGACATAGAGGCTGAGATCGACCGTCTCTCTGGTGGCGCTGGAGAGTCTGCCTTGGGCTTACGTACCCTACTGAACTCAGAGGCTGGTCGCGATACCATAGGTCGGAACCTGATGGGCAGGAAAACACTCCAAAGGCTGATGGATGTAGTCACGGGTCGTGGCGCTCAAAATCCTGAGACTAAAGAGGATGAACCCTCCTCACATGAGGAGGGTTCAGATAGTGAGGCGGCTCCTCCTGAAAAAGAGGGGACCGAGAGCTAATATCGAGGCAAATTGCATTTTAGCGGTAGGAGTGAACTGAATATGACTATGAAGGAGACTGAGAGCAATAGCTTCTGGCCAATGCGCAACATAATCCCTATGGTGGTTGAGACCAGCGCCCGTGGGGAGCGCGCCTTTGACATTTACTCCCTGCTTCTTAGGGAGCGTATAATATTTCTGGGTACCCCAATAGACGACCATGTCGCCAACGTCATAATCGCTCAGCTTCTCTACCTGGAGAGGGAGGATCCTGACAAAGATATTAGTATTTATATACACAGCCCTGGCGGCATAATATCCTCGGGTCTGGCCATATACGATACGATGCAGCTCATCCGTCCCGAGGTTTCCACTATATGCGTAGGGGTTTCTGCAAGCATGGCTACGGTGCTTCTCTGCGCTGGCGTTAAGGGTAAGAGGTATGCCTTGCCTCATTCGACAGTGCACATCCATCAGGCCCGGGGAGGCGTTACCGGTGAGGCCTCAGACATAGAGATCGCCGCTAAAGAGATTCTGCGGAACCAGGAGGTCATCAGAAAGATCCTGGCCGAGCACACAGGGCAAACTTTTGAGAAGATTGTTCATGACTCCGACCGAGACTTCTACATGAGCGCTCTGGAGGCCAAGGAGTACGGGATAATTGACGAGGTGCTGACCCAGCCTCCTGTGAATGCCTCCGTGTAGCGCTCCTGAATTCAAGGTGGGGAGTTAGTGAGTATCACTAGCTGTCACTCCGGTAGTTAAAAAAATGTTAGGACATAAATATGCCTGGAGCAAGGCGTAACTCATCTCAATACGGATGTTCCTTCTGTGGTAAGAGCCAGGATCAGGTAAAGCGCCTGATAGCTGGTCCTGGGGCCGTGTATATCTGCGACGAGTGTGTGGAGCTATGCAAGGAGATCATTGCTGAGGATACCGGTAGATCATCCCAGCGCCAGACTACCTCTTCCAGAATCCCTCCACCAAAGCGTATCTACGAGCTGCTAAGCGAGTACGTTATAGGCCAGGAGCAGGCCAAGAAGGTGCTTAGCGTAGCGGTGTACAACCACTACAAACGCGTCGGCAGCTCTTTGCAGAAGGGCGATGTAGAGCTAGAAAAGAGCAACATTTTACTTGTTGGGCCTACTGGTTCGGGAAAAACCCTTCTGGCTAGCACCATGGCCGCGATTTTAGATGTGCCCTTTAGTATAGCCGACGCTACCTCTTTGACAGAAGCCGGCTACGTGGGCGAGGATGTGGAGAACATCCTCCTCCGTCTGATCCAAAGGGCTGATTACGATATCGCTAAGGCTGAGCGTGGCATCATATACATTGATGAGATTGATAAGATCGCCCGAAAATCGGCTAACCCCTCCATAACCAGAGATGTGTCTGGAGAGGGAGTGCAGCAGGCTCTACTGAAGATCATTGAGGGCTGTGTGGCCAATGTACCGCCCCAGGGGGGCCGGAAACATCCCCATCAGGAGTTTATACAGATAAACACCTCTAATATCCTGTTTATCTGTGGCGGGGCCTTTGAGGGTCTGGATAAAATTACAGAGAAGAGGGTAAATCAGGCTGCCGGGATTGGTTTTTCTGTTAGGGGCAACCAGAATAACTCAGGGTTTCGAAGCTACAGCAACAAAACAGAAGTAACTCCGGATGATCTGCTCCACTACGGGCTGATTCCAGAGTTTGTAGGTCGTATGACCACCACCGTCGCCCTGACTCCTCTCACAACGGAGGATTTGGTGCGGATCCTGACGGAGCCCAAGAACGCTCTGGTCAAGCAGTACCAGAGGTTTTTTGATCTGGATGGAGTTGAACTGGTGTTTACTCGCGATGCGCTGGAGGCCGTAGCCGAAGCAGCGCTGAAGCACAAAACTGGGGCTCGGGGGCTCAGGACCATCATGGAGGAACTGCTGGTGGATGTGATGTACGAAATCCCCTCTAGGGGCGACGTTCGTAAATGCACCATAAACGCCGATGTGGTGGCTCGCAAGAGCGAGCCCATCCTTAGCACTCGCGGCCAGCGGACTGTTGCTGCTCCCCCTGAGGAGCTAGAGCGAGAGCCAGCTTAAACTCAGCACTGATCACGTTCTCTACACCTGCGCCACACTATCTATCTCTTTGGACAGATTATAGCCGCTGATAGGATTTCCATCCCCGTCAACCACCACTTTCAACCTAATTCGCACCTTACCCCGGCTGAACGCCTTCAATGTTGCTAGGATCAAGGGTGTCTCCCGTGCTGCACCGTAGCGCCGTATAATCTGGAAGAGTGGGAACTCCTCCCCGTAGCGCGCCTGGATCTCTTCCACGGGGCTATCTCCCAGCTCGTGCCATAAAGGGTCAAAGGGGCCGCCGCGCAGCGAGAAGGTGCAGTAGGTTACGATAGGGCCACGGTCCAGCTCCGGCGTCACCAGGTGCATAAATACCCCGCTTTCCTTGGCTCTGGTCTCAATGAGCCGCCATATAACCTGCTGCCACATACCAGTAGGGCCGTTGGGAGCGGCGGGATGGAGGTTTATGAGGTCGTAGCGCTGACACATCTCATCACTGGTAATAAGCATGTAGCCCGCCAGCACACCCAAGTCCATCTGGTAGTCCTCAAGACACTCCATAACCTGCCGGTCGTACTCCACGCGCCATTGAGAGGGCCGTCCCCCATGCATGGCCGGGCCTTGTCCGTGATGGGTCCTGAATCCCTCGTATGTGAGGTGGACCAAAGGAATGCCATAGCTCTGCACCTGCTCGAAAAAGAGGTCTGTCTCCGGGCTCTCACCCGGCTCCCGATTGCAGAAGACAAAGGCTATCTCTGCATCCAACTCGCCAGATCGGATGCTATCGTAAGTTGCCCGCAGCAGTCTTCTTCCCGTTTCGCTTCGGGCGGTGGAAAACCATCCAATTCGCAGCATGTCTCTTATGGAGTGATTGATCTCTTGGTGAAGTGTATGATTGGGCCCTGTTCCTCGTTCACTTTACCACTGCCAACCCGTTGAAGCAACGGAGGTGTCCGTTGACGGAGTGTTTGAAACCCAGCGCGCTACATAGGAAATAACTCGCGGATAGCGAGAAACTATTGACTAACACATCGTGAGGTGGCATACTTGCGCCACAGAGAGCCTCCAGAATTGATCGTAGGTACAGGAGGTGATGCCTTCAGTTGAAACTTCAAAGAGTCTGAGCGAATAAACTATCTGCCGTTGCACCGGTGTAAAAAACCTTTGAAAGGAGACTACAATGCCTGTAGATGGACCAGATGTAGTGCTGTACGAGAAAAGAGGACACGTGGGGATTATCACCATGAACCGGCCCGAGCGGCTTAACGCTCTAGGTGGCGGGCTCCCCCAGCGTGTCCGACATTTCTGGGACGAGATCAACAAGGACGACGAAGTTTGGGTAGGGATTCTCACCGGGGTAGGTCGTTCCTTCTGCGCCGGCGCCGACCTAAGAGCGGCTGCTGATAGGGATGCTGCTGCTGAGAGTGGGGAGGCTACAGGAGAGTCGTCTTTCCTCGTGCCCTCCTCTGTCAACCCCC
This sequence comes from Dehalococcoidia bacterium, assembly GCA_016844365.1. Next base: position 4,675 of record JAENIT010000001.1, on the reverse strand, counting down.
ATTCGCCTGTGCCCTCCTGGAAGCCAACTATCGCCGCCCTAAACGGGTTTGCTCTGGGCGGCGGTTTCCACATGGCCATGACCTGTGACATCCGTATAGCCGCGGACACCGCTGAGATAGGGATGCCGGAGGTTCGCTGGAACCGCTCGGCAGGCTTTGGTGCTCGGTTGGAGTACTTCCCCACTATCAGCATCGCCTGCGAGATGCTGCTGTGGGGCGAGCGCATCTCGGCCCAGCGGGCCTATGAAATTGGCTTCGTCAACAAGGTGGTCCCTGCTGATAAGCTGATGGAGACGGCCATGGAGTACGCGGATACAGTGACAGATAAGGCTCCAGCCTCGGTCAGAAACCACAAGATGATGATCTATAATGGCCGGGACATGGGTATCGGAGCTTTGGAGGCCTACGGCAGAGCTCTCTTTGGGCCCATAGGTCGTATGGAGGACTCCAAAGAAGGGGCAAGGGCCTTTGTGGAGAAGCGCAAGCCTCAGTGGAAACTGCGCTAGGAGGGACAGAAGACTGTTACCTAACCGGGGGGCGAATCATTCTTCGCCCCCCGATTGCTCTTAGGGTATCCACCCAAACTATTGACGGATTTCTTTTTCCTGGCTAACTTTCCTGATATAATCACTCATGGCAAAATTAATCGCTTAATATATACAGAAGAATCGTAATAATCCTGAAGTGACCCCTTCTGGAGGAGTGCCTTGAAGTATCTACTGACTAGTCGAGACGACTGCCTGTGGGCTAGCGCGGTGGCCTTTGATAGCCCCTACAAGCCCTTTCCACTTCCTGGAGACAAGCCCAATTACGCCAGAGACCGGGTTGTGGATATAAAGCATATCAAACTGGAGTTGTCCGTGGCCATGGAGGGCCGTGGGATAAAGGGCACTGCATCCACCACTTTGGCCCCTATAAATGACGGAGTCTCCTATGTAGACTTCGATAGTGTTGAGCTCGACATAACATCCGTCTCCTTCTCTTCTGGCGAGTCTCTGGCTTATGAATTGAGTGATGAAAAGTTAAGGGTGTTCCTAGGTGGTGAGCGGAGGGCTGGGGAGGAGATGACGGTGGTGGTAGCTTACCAGGCAGCTCCCAGGCGCGGCCTGTACTTTGTGGGGCCAGACGAAAGCTACCCCAATAAACCCCAGCAAGCCTGGACCCAGGGAGAAGACGAGGACTCTCGCTACTGGTTCCCCTGCTACGACTTTCCGAACGAGAAATCCACCAGCGAGGTTATTGTAACAGTCGCAGCTAGGTTCTTCGCACTCTCCAATGGAAGACTATTGGGTGTGCAGGAGAGCGCCCAGCAGAACACCAAGACCTACCACTGGACGCAGGAGGTCCCCCACTCCTGCTATCTTATCACTCTGGTGGCGGGAGAGTACGTTGAGATCACCGACTATGTGGACGGCATTCCAGTGCAGTACTATGTGCCCCCTGGCCGAGAAGAGGACGCCCGGCGCTCCTTTGGCAACACTCCGGACATGCTCCGTTTCTTTGCGGATAAGATTGGTGTGCCCTATCCCTACAATAAATATGCTCAGATAGTAGTGGCCGACTTCATCTTCGGCGGTATGGAGAACACCACAGCCACCACTCTGACGGAAAACACTCTTCATGACGCGAGGGCTCACCTGGACTTCTCCTCTGAGGACTTGGTAGCCCACGAGTTGGCTCACCAGTGGTTTGGGGACCTGCTTACCTGTCGGGACTGGTCCCACGCCTGGCTCAACGAGGGCTTCGCTACCTATTTCGAGGCTCTTTACAAGGAGTATCATGAGGGCCGCGATGAGTTCATGCACGAGATGTCTCAGGTGGCTGATATATACATAAGGGAAGACAGAGACCGCTACCGCCGACCGCTAGTAACTAATGTCTACCATGAGCCTATGGACCTCTTTGACCGCCACCTCTATGAAAAGGGCGGAGTGGTGCTGCACATGCTCCGCTACGTCTTGGGAGACATCCTCTTCTGGAAAGCTATAAACCACTACGTAACCAAGTATCGAGAGCAGTGCGTGGTAACCGCAGACCTACAAAAGGCGGTAGAGGAAGCCACGGGCCGCAGCCTTGATTGGTTCTTTGAGCAATGGGTCTACAAGGCCGGCTACCCGGAGTATAAAGTGGAGTATCAGTGGAACGAGGATTCCAAGACTGCTCGTGTCGCTGTCTCCCAGACCCAAGCCCTGGATGAAGCGACTTCCCTGTTTAGGATGCCTGTAGAGATCTGCTTCAACGGAAATGAAGGATACGAGACCTTCAAAGTGGAGGTGGCCGAGAAGGAGCAGAGCTTCCACTTCCCCCTTAAGGCTAAGCCCTCTATGGTGCGCTTCGATCCTGGCAACTGGATCCTGAAGAGTATGGACTTCCGCAAGCCCAAGGAGATGCTTATATTCCAGGTAAAGAACTCTGAAGATGCCGTAGGTCGTATCGAGGCGGTCAGAGCTCTGGGCAGGGATGCCTCCCCAGAAGCCGTAGAGGCCCTCAAAGAGAGCTTGATGAAGGACGGCTTCTGGGCCGTTCAGTCTGAGGCGGCCAAGGCTTTGGGCTCTATCCGCTCGGCAACGGCCCTTGACGCACTACGGGAAGGGCTATCGGTGTCACACCCCAAAGCCCGGCGCGCAGTGGTTGCTGCCTTGGGAGAGTTCAAGGATGAGGCGGCAGTGGACGCTCTCCTGGGGCCGCTGGCCGGGGACGAGAGCTACTTTGTAGAGGCGGAGGCCGCCAGGTCTCTCGGCAAAACCAGGTCTCCCAGAGCCTTCGAGGCCATTCAAGGCACTTTGGCTAAGGACTCCTTCGTGGATATTATACGGGCCACCGCCTTCGACGGCTTCGCCGAGCTGAAAGATGAGCGAGCAGTCCCCATAGCTATGGAGTACTCCCAGTACGGAAGGCACCCAAATGCTAGGAGCCTCGCCGTGGCCTGTCTGGGCAGGCTGGGTGATCTGGCTGAAGGGGAGAAGAAGGACAAGATCGTAGACAGGTTGATCGAGCTTCTTGATGACCCATGGCTCAGGGTGAAACTTGTGGCTATCGGCGCTCTCGAGTTCATGAAAGTGGATAGGGCATTACCGGCCTTGGGCCGACTGGTAGTGCGGGACTTGGACGGCCGGGTGCAGCGCCGGGCCCGGGAAGCATTGGCCCGTATCCGCCAGGGTCGGGATAGGGCCGATGATGTGCGGAAGGTTCAGGAAGACCTGGATAAGATGAGGGATGAGAACCGCAAGCTTCAGGACCGTCTAGACAGCTTGGAGGCGCGGCTACCCAAGGGAGACTCTACCGGTAGTTAGAGATACGGTTATGGTACTTAGCGATCGCACAATACGAGAAGAGCTTGCAAAGGGACGACTGGTCATAGACCCCTTGGACGAGTCCTGCATCCAGCCCGCCAGCGTCGACGTCCACCTTGACCGAAAGTTCCTGGTCTTCCGCAACTCCCGTCGGCCTTACATAGATATTCGCCAGAACACGGACGACCTTACTGATATGGTGGAGATAGAGGGAGACAACCCATTTATCCTTCATCCTGGGGAGTTTGTCCTGGCCAGCACACTGGAGAGCGTTACCATCCCTGATGACATCGTGGCGCGGCTGGAGGGTAAAAGCTCTCTGGGTCGGTTGGGGCTCCTTATCCACTCCACCGCGGGATACGTGGACCCAGGCTGGCAAGGGAATCTGACTCTTGAGCTCAGCAACGTGGCTAACCTGCCCATAACCCTTTATTACGGGATGAAGATTGGGCAGCTCTCCTTTCTCAGGCTTACAACGCCTGCAGAGAATGTGTACGGTTCTGCGGCTCTGGGCAGCAAGTATCAGGGACAGACGGACCCAACGGCTAGCAGGTTCTATAAGGACTTTTAACCAGTTTGTAGTGAGCCTGCGTCCTAAATATTGCACCCGTGGCTGACAAGCAGTATCATAAACATTGAACTACACTTCGTGGATTCTTTGTTGAGAGGACTGACATGGAGACAGTAAAAAGGGCGATTGGGTATGTCCTTGACCTGTTCTTTGGTGGAGGAGTCGTATCGGTCATAGGTGTGGCCGATACTGTGGAATGACACACATTCTGCGACTCCGTGTGGGCCGCTAAACTAGCAGGCGATGTGAAGAGATATAACTAGAAAAACCGCCTTGGTTTATGACGAGGCGGGTAGTATATACTTTACTTGTATCCTTTGGACTCTTAGGGTACTTTGCATAAAGCGTAACTCCGCGTTTAATCTATGTAAGCCCGGGCTTGGCCCCGGGCGTTTCCCATAATGCAGACCCTAGTGAGCTGAGACTACATCGGATGGTATCCACAGGCTACATGAAGCGAGCCATACAGCTCGCGAAACGCTCTCAGGGCTACACCAGCCCCAATCCAGCCGTAGGCGCGGTCATAGTTAATGGGGGCGTTGTGGTAGGGGAGGGACGCACTCAACCCCTGGGCTCTTGGCACGCCGAGGTCATGGCGCTAACGCAAGCTGGGGATAGGGCACGCGGAGCGGTTATGTATGTGTCCCTGGAGCCTTGTTGCCACCAAGGTCGCACTCCCCCTTGCACCAAAGCCATCGTCGAAGCCGGGATCGCGCAGATCCACATCGCCACTCTTGATCCCAATCCTCTCGTCGCGGGCCGAGGTCGTTCTGATCTGGAGGTCTCGGGCATCGCAACCTTCGTCGGCGAG
>JAENIT010000062.1 GCA_016844365.1 Dehalococcoidia bacterium | reverse complement strand
CCGCAGACGTACATCTTCACCTCGTTGCCATTAGGCTGGAACTCCTCTTTCCGTCCGCTCAGTGTGTTGAGAACCTTCATTACCTATCCTCTGGGGGAGTTATTACTCGACCCACGCCCAAGGCCTGGGCCTCGCGCTCCTTTAATCTGGTCTCCAGGTAAGTGATCCTGGTTTCTAGCTCAACGATCCTCTGCTCCAGGGCTTGCATGAACTCCCAGTCCGGATCGGGTAAGCTTGTAGTAGTATCGGTGTCGGGGTAGCGTATGGAGACGATCTTGCCTGGCACTCCTACAACTGTTGCGTTGTCCGGCACTGACGTAACGACAACTGAGCCAGCGCCGATCTTAGCCCCGTCGCCAATGGTGATGGCTCCAATTAGTTTGGCTCCGGCTCCAACTACCACATCGTTACCCAGGGTGGGGTGGCGTTTGATCTTCTTAGTGCTGGTGCCTCCAAGAGTGACCCCCTGGTATATGGAGACGTTGTCGCCGATCTCCGAGGTCTCTCCGATGACCACGCCCATCCCGTGGTCGATGAAGAAGCCACTTCCGATCTTTGCGCCGGGGTGGATCTCTATCCCTGTGAGGAAGCGGCTGATGTGGGAGACAACTCTGGGGAGCACTGGGATGCGTAGGTTCCAGAGGGTGTGGGCTATTCGGTGAATCTGGCGGGCGTGGAAGCCAGGATAGACTAGGATGACCTCGAAAACGTTGGCCGCCGCCGGGTCACGCTCAAATACAACCGCTATATCCCGTTTAATTTCTTTTATAGTCCGTAGCACAGTGTCTCCTACCCCCTGTGGGCTTGGCGCTCAGCCTGTCGGGGTGCTCCATTGAATCGGGGCACCCCGCTGTACAGACGCATCTGGGGGTTATGTTTGGGTAGGAGGAGTCGTTCCCATAATTCAAGGGCCAAAATCTCTCAGCTATCATCTGCGTTTATCTCTGTTTGCTCACTGCTCTAACCGCTCCACAAGGGCGACGGCGTAAGCGGATATGGCCTCACCACGGCCCACAGCTTCGAACCCTTCGTTAGTTTTGGCTTTTATGCTTATATAGTCGGGGGTGAGCCCTAGGACTTCCCCAATCCGCTGTCGCATCGTCTCCAGATAAGGGGCCAGCTTTGGGCTCTCTGCAACTACCGTCGAGTCTATATTAACTATCTGCCAACCGCTGTCTGAAAGCAACTGTCGAGTATAGCTTAATATAGCCAGGCTAGATATTCCAGTGGTTTCCGGGTTTCCGGGAGGGAAATGCTGTCCTATATCCCCTAGAGCTGCTGCGCCCAGTAAGGCGTCGGTCACGGCGTGAAGGAGAACGTCCGCATCGCTATGGCCCAGCAGTCCCTTGGTCCCAGGCATCTCAACTCCTCCCAGGACCAGCCTTCTCCCCTCCACCAGGGGGTGGATGTCATACCCCGTCCCGACTCGCATGGCTCCTTAGCAACGCCTCGGCCAAGATAAGGTCATCTGGCTCTGTAACCTTCAGGTTAAATGGAGACCCCGGGAATATAGTCACAGTGCCTCCACACAACTCCACCATAGAGGCGTCGTCAGTTACGTCTTTTGATACCCTCTGGTGTGCATCAAGAATGACATCGTAGCGAAAGACCTGGGGCGTTTGGATGGCCCACAAGCGTTGCCGACGAAGAGTGCGCGTAACTATTCCCTCCCGGTCCACTCTTTTGATGGTGTCTTTCACGGGCACGCCAGGTACGGCTGCGCTTGTCTTTCTGGCTTCAAGAAGACCTCTGATGATAATCTCCTCTGAGACCAAAGGGCGGGCTCCATCATGGATCATCACCCACTGACAGCCTTCGAGAGCCTTCAGTCCCTCATATACCGAGTCCTGGCGGCGCTGTCCCCCCAAGAGGACCCCATGTACTTTGGTCAAGCCGGCCTCATCAACCAGAGCCTTAGCCAGGGGGAGATTGACGTGGTTCATGACTAATACTATGCGGTGTACCGCTGAGCATCGCTGAAAGGCGCTGACAGACCAAAATAAGAGCGGGTACTCCCCTAGAGGGGCGAACACCTTGTCCGTCCCGTCCATCCTTGAGCTGTTGCCAGCCCCCAGGATCACTGCTCCTACTTGCTCCAAGGGATATTAAACGCCTCCCATGCCCGGCTTCATTATGGGTAATCCTTAGGTTGGGCAAAGATCATCCGCCCCGCCACGGTCTGTAATACCCTGGTTACCACTATGTTAGTGTCACTGCTATTGATGAACCGTCTTCCTCCTTCAACCACCACCATAGTCCCATCGTCCAGGAATCCCACTCCCTGCCCAGTCTCCTTACCCTCTTGGATAACCCGAACCATTATCTCCTCGCCTGGAAGCACTATGGATTTTACCGCGTTGGCCAATTCGTTTATGTTTAGAGCACGCACCCCTTGAAGCTCGGCTACACGGTTGAGGTTAAAGTCGTTGGTGATTATCGGCGCCTTAAGTAGTCTACCCAGCAGAACCAGCTTCGCGTCGACATCTACGGCATCACCCACGGTGGCATCCCATATCTCTATGGGAACGTCAGACTCTTTCTGGAGTTTGTTGAGCATCTCCAGTCCTCGCCGCCCCCTGTTACGTCGAAGTGAATCGGAGGAGTCGGCTATGTGGCGGAGCTCGTCCAGGATAAAACGAGGTATAACCAGTGTGCCTCTGAGGAAGCCGGTTTTGCTGATATCGGCGATGCGACCGTCTATGATAGCGCTGGTGTCCACGATAAGCTTATCGGTGCCAGGGGAGCCGTTACGGTTCTGGGACACTGAGGAGGGCATGTAGGAGGTAACCATTTGCACCATGTCCCGCTCTCTGATCACCATAAGGGTGGTGCCCAGGTATGCCAGCAGGAGACTCGCTGCGAGGGGCGCGAATGTGCCGAAGTATCCAGGGAGCATGGACAGGGGCACGGCTAGCAGAGCCGACATTATCAAGCCTACGAAAAGCCCAATACTAGCCGCAAAGAGAACGGTAGGGGGGAGCTGTTTTATCTGCGTCGTGGCCCAGCGGAAGGGCTTGACGGTTATGTAAGGAGTAACTAAAAGGCCTACTGCTCCAGCCGCAAGAACTATAGCTCGAACCCAAGGCTCGTATTGGGGAGGCAGACTTCGAGAGCCGACTAAGCCGCTGACGCCGCTCATAACCCAGCCTAAATATGCGAATATCGCCATACCTATTATTCTTGATAAAAATTCAGCAGACAATCACTATCACCCCCCGGTCCTCCCTTATTAGAGTGTAAACCACACCTATTGTAGACCCTAACAGGATTCCTAATGTGTAAAATGTCACTTTAATTACGCTTAGGTCTACAGAAATGATAGCACCCAGGTTTTGGTGTGTCAAAATTATGTAATGGTCAGGAGATATCTAGGGCAATGAGTGTTTACACACTAGAGAAGGGTATGTATAATACGGCCAAGCCTCGGTTTGTGAGCCCTTGGTGATCTCGCAGCGAGGTAGGTCGACGAGATAGCGGCACAGGCTCAGATTTGAGCCTATCACTCGGGGAGGTGAGCTAAAATGGGTTTCTTGACCAAAAAGGCGGCTATTGTGGGGGTTGCGGAGTTTGAGCGAAGGAGAGCCCCCGACAAGACAGTGTTCTCTATCCACGCCGAGATGGCTAAGCGGGCTCTAGAGGATGCGGGCCTCACTCTGAAGGATGTGGACGGCTACTTCACCTCGGGGGATGTTGGCCCGTTGAGTGAGTACATGGGGCTTCACCCAAACTACATCGACTCAACCTCTGTGGGCGGTTCCTCTTTCGTGATCCACGTGGGCCACGCTGCAGCGGCTATCGCTGCAGGGATGTGCAACGTGGCCTTAATCACCTATGGCAGCACCAACTGGTCGGGAGGAGTGTCCACGGGGGCCGCAGGGCGGGCAGCTAGAATGCCAGCGGATAACTTCGAAGTGCCTTACGGACCTACTACAATAGGCTCCTATGCGCTATGCGCTCAGCGTCACGCTTACCAGTACGGCACCACCGACGCTCAACGGGCGGAGATTTCCGTGGCAACTAGAAAGTGGGCGGCTCTCAATCCCGACGCCATGTTCCGAACTCCGCTAACCTTGGAGGATGTGGTTAACTCTCGGGTTGTCTCCTCACCCCTCCATTTCTTGGAGTGCTGTCTGATCTCCGATGGCGGTGGTGGCGTCGTCCTCACTTCTGCTGAGCGAGCCAAGGATCTCAAGCACCCGCCGGTGTACGTGCTGGGCGAGTCTGAGTACTGGTCCCATTCCACTATGAACCAGATGGCCGACTTCACGAAAAACCCGGCCGCGGGCTGTGGCGAAAAGGCCTTCCAGATGGCCGGAGTAGACCGCAAGGACATAGACATCGCCATGATCTACGACTCCTTCACCATCACTGTGCTTATGGAGCTAGAGGACCTAGGGTTCTGCGCAAAGGGCGAGGGTGGCGCTTTCGTGTCCGGACAGCGCACAGCCCCAGGCGGGGCCTTCCCTATGAACACCGATGGTGGAGGTCTCTCCTCCAATCACCCTGGGGCCAGGGGCATATTCTTGGTGATAGAGGCAACGCGCCAGTTGCGCCACATGTTCGAAGGGACGCCACGCCAGGTCCCCAACGCTAAGATAGCCATTGCCCACGGCACCGGTGGCTCTATGTCCAGTGGCGGCACTGCAATACGAGGGAGGGATTAAGATGGGTGAGTATCGTAAGCCAATACCATACATAGATGAAGAGTCCAAGGTCTTTTGGAAGGGAGCGGCCCGACGGGAGATCCTTATCCAGAAGTGCTCCGACTGCGGGAAGTTCCGGTTCTACCCCCGGCCTATATGCCTGGAGTGCATGTCGGACAAGTTCGATTGGGTCAGGGCCAACGGCACCGGTACCATTCACACCTTCACCGTCACCTACCAGAACGGCATGGCTGGCTTCCGCGACGAGCTGCCCTATGTCTGGGCCGTGGTGGAGTTGGACGAGGGAGTGAGGATGAGCACCAACATCATCGGGTGCGATCCCAAGGACGTACACATAGGAATGCCCGTGGAAGTGACCTTCGAGTACGTAAGTCCGGAGATAACCCTGCCCAAGTTTAGGCCCAGGGCGAGATAAACCAAACAATACCCATTGAGCGATGGCGGCTCTGGTTGTTCCCAATTGGGGGGGACGCTAGGGCCGCTGTTTTTATATAGGGGGTATTTATTCACCCTACTTTGCTGCCCGCGCCAGCTCCTCAACGGATCTCACAAACTCTGTCTTGGCTTCAGTATAGCCTACGCGGGCAG
>JAENIT010000224.1 GCA_016844365.1 Dehalococcoidia bacterium | reverse complement strand
TGTTTACGGTTTTAACGACAGCGCTGAATTGGATGAGGAGTCACTTGTGGGACCCTCTTTTCCTTATGCCATCTCAAAGCTCATGGGTGAAAGGGCCATTCAATGTCTTACGGATGACTCCTTCAGGCCTATAATCTTACGGAAGGGCACGGTCATAGGGTGGAGCCCAAAGATGCGCTATGATCTGGCCGCAAACACTATGGTGAAGACGGCGTACACCCAAGGGAAGATAACAGTGAACAACCCCAGCCTTTGGCGGCCCTTTATAGACGTTAAGGATGTTGCGATGGCCTACGTTCGGGCTTTGGATGCCGATCCTGCGCTGTCCGGGGTCTTCAACATAGCTTACGATAACTTCACCATCGGTAGGTTGGCTGATGATGTAGCCGCTGCCCTTCGGGACTTTGAAATCCACGTGCCTGTGGAGACCTTCAGAAGGCACGATCTAAGAAGCTACAGGGTCTCCACCAGGAAGGCCCGAGAGATCCTGGACTTCCACGCTGAGGTGTCCATTAAACAGTCTGTGGCGGAGGTGGTAGAGCACGTTCTGTCAGGCGAGAATAGTGACTTCGATAACCCAATATACACCAACGTGCAGTGGATGACCATGAAGCTGGCTGAGGGAGTGCCTTTGGGATGAGGGTAATGCTCATAGGCTCTAACGGACAGCTGGGGACCGACCTGTCTAGTATACTGCTCCAGGGGGCCGTGGGAGAGGACGATTTTCTTCCCCTGAGGCACCTGGACATGGACGTATGCGATCCTAACGCTATTGAAGATCGGATGTCCCGATTTCAGCCCGATGTGGTCATAAGCACCGCGGCCTACCATCGAGTGGACGAGTGCGAGCGGGAGACCCAACAGGCGTTTATGGTGAACGTCGTGGCGACCAGGTATCTTGCTGAGGCCTGCGCTAGACACGGAGCTACTCTAGCATGGTTCTCTACCGACTTCGTTTTCAACGGGCGAACCTCTCGTCCTTACGTGGAGGACGATCCTGTCGCCCCCTTAAGCGTCTATGGATGCTCCAAGGTAGCGGGGGAGATGGTCATTAGAGCGACCCTCGATAAACATTTCATAGTTCGTACCTCCAGCCTTTTTGGCGTAGCTGGGAGCTCCGGCAAAGGTGGCAACTTTGTCGAGACCATAAGGACCAGGTTGGGCCGTGGTGACGAGCTAAAAGTTGTAGACGATCTGGAGATGTCGCCCACTTACACCATGGATCTGGCTCAGGCAGTTCTGGAGACCGTTTCCTCTCAACCATACGGCACTTACCACATTACTAACTCTGGCTCCTGCACCTGGTACGACTTCGCCTGTGATATAGCCCGTAGGATAGGGTTCGATCCCGCCGCTGTGGGCAGGCAATCCGCTTCTGCTCTCTCCGGAGCCAGGAGGCCGGCCTACTCGGTACTGGGCAGCAGCAAAAGGGCGTCCCTCAGACCCTGGCAAGAGGCCTTGCTCGCCTACCTGGAAGAGCGCTAGGCGACTGGCCTGTAGTAGTGGTAATAAGGTCACCTTTGTGAGAATCGCCCACGTTACTGCTACTTTTCCTCCTTATTACGGCGGAACGGGAAACGTATGTTACAACAACGCCCTTGAGGTATCCAGGAGAGGACATCAGGTAACTGTTTTCACCTCTGATCACCCCAGAGACATCGTTCACTGCTATCCGCAATCAATAACCGTTAAGCGGTTGCCCTGCCTGTTCCGAATTGGAAACGCTCCTTTTCTCTATGGCATGAGATGCGGGATTTCGACCTGATCCATCTTCACTTCCCCTTTTACTCCGGTGCTGAGATGGTGTTCTTAAAGTCCCTGATTGGCGGGACGAAGTATGTGGTCACCTACCACCAGGATGTGCTTATTGATGGCATCCTTGGCGCCGCCTTAAAGCTTCATCACAATCTACTGGGGAAGCGTATCCTCAAGTCTTGCGAGAAGCTTTTCGTAACCTCTATGGACTACGGCATGAACTCTAGTATTGCCGACCTAATGATAGGGCAAAAGGACCACGTAGCTGAAGTGCCCAATGGGGTTGACATAAAACGCTTCCGCGCCTCTCTTTCCGGCCACCATCTCAGGGAGCTGTATGGGGTACAGGATGGAGAGACCGTTGTCCTTTTTACTGGCGCTCTGGACAGGCCCCACTTTTTCAAGGGGGTGGATGTGCTGCTGAGGAGCGTCGCCCAGTTGCCCCAGGAATCTCTCAAGCTAGTGGTGGTTGGAGACGGCGATTTGAGAGAGGGCTATCAGCGCATGGCCCAGGAGCTGGGTATAGGGGGAAAGGTAGTTTTCGCAGGGCGCGTCTCCGATGAGGAGCTGCCCAATTACTATGCCATGGGCGACTTCCTGGTACTGCCCTCCACTACCCAAGGGGAGGCCTTCGGGCTAGTGCTGATTGAGGCGATGGCCTGTGGCAAGCCAGTCATCGCCAGCCGCCTTCCCGGGGTGCGCTCAGTGGTGGACGATGGGCTGAACGGGCTTTTGGTGGAGCCAGGCAGCGTCCAGGACCTGACAGCAAAGATAGAGTGGTTGCTGGCTCATCCAATAGAAAGTTCCGTCATGGGCCAGAAAGGTCGACAAAAAGTGGAGCAAAAATACTCCTGGGAGCGCATCGGCGTCTTGTTGGAGAGTCTTTACTACCAAGCCGTGGAGTCATCGGCCACTCATGAAAGAGCCTGATAGTAACCCTTTTCCAACCTCCTGCACGAGCCAAGAGTTGGACTTCCCGATCTCTCGGCCCAGCCTGGAGTACACTTACGCTTTCGATATAGCCGCTGCC
>JAENIT010000223.1 GCA_016844365.1 Dehalococcoidia bacterium | reverse complement strand
GCGCCTGGCTCAGTACGCGCGGCGCTTCGGGTTGGGAGAGCCCACGGGGATCGACCTCCCCGGAGAGATAGCAGGTCTCGTGCCGGACTCACCGTGGAAAGAAGAGACACTAGATGAACCGTGGCTCCTGGGCGATACGTACAACATGGGCATAGGCCAGGGGTTTCTCATGGTCACTCCTATGCAGATGCTGACCATGGTCTCTGCTGTGGCCAATGATGGCGTTATTATGAAGCCTCAGATTGTGCGGGAGGTCGTGGATGGCGAAGGGCGCGTAACGCGTCCCTTCACGCCGCAGGTGGCCCGCACGGTCTCAGTATCGGAGCAGAATCTGAGAGTCATTCGAGAAGGCATGCGCCAGGCAGTGGATACGGGCACTGCAACCACCGCCAAAGTGCCCGGTGTGGAAGTGGCTGGAAAGACCGGGACAGCGGAGTTTGGCGCTCCCACAGCCAATGTCAACGACCGTCCCACCCACGGCTGGTTCGTGGGCTTCGCCCCAGCCTCAGACCCAAAGATAGCGGTGGTGGTCTTTGCTCAGCGTGGCAACGGAGCCATTACTGCCGCCCCCATCGCCGGTAAGATCATGGAGTTCTATCTCAGACGGGCACGGTGACCCATGATGAATTACAGGCTGCTACGCCACTTCGACGCTCCCCTTGTCCTCTCTACCCTGTCCCTTCTCCTCCTGGGACTAGCCATGATTTATAGCGCCTCTTACTCCCAGGACTCAGGATCGTCCTGGTCCTCTTGGGACAGCCCAGTAGCCAGACAGATTATCTATGCCGGTATCGGCTTAGTACTGATGGTCGTGGCAGCAAGCGTAGACTACCGATTCTACGGCAACATAGCGCCCCTAATATACGGGGCTGTTATTGCTCTCCTCAGCTTGGTGCTGGCTACGGGGGAGAGCACCTACGGAGCTCGCCGCTGGATAGACCTGGCCCTGTTCCCTGTGCAACCTTCGGAGTTAGCCAAGCTCTCCATAATCCTGGTTACGGCCAAGTTTCTATCGGACCGAGAGGAGCGAGTTGGGGATCTGCGGGTCTTGATACAGTTCCTCCTGCTCATGGGCTTTCCGGCCGCGCTGGTTTTCTTGCAGCCCGCGCTGGGGACGACCCTGGTGTTTGGAGGCATCTGGCTAGGCATGGCCATCGTTTCTGGGATCAGGCTCCTGCACCTGGGGTTGCTTCTGGCCTCTGGCGCTCTGGCTGCCCCAGTGGCCTATCTATTCTTGCTCCGTCCCTATATGCAAGAGAGGGTCCTGACATTCCTGGACCCCACCAGGGACCCATTGGGCGCAGGTTACAATGTAATCCAGTCGGAGATCAGCGTGGGGTCCGGAGGGCTGTGGGGAAAGGGGTTCCTAGAGGGAACTCAGAGCCACCTCGAGTTCCTGAGAATCCAGAGCAGCGACTTCATCTTCAGCGTCCTTGGAGAAGAGCTGGGATTTGTGGGAGCTCTGATCCTCTTTGCCCTCTATATAGCCCTCCTGGTGCGAGGTATCAGAGCAGCCTACATAGCCCGCGACACCTTTGGCCGCCTCATCGTTACCGGAATACCGCTGCCCCTCATCAGCCACGGCGGCAGCTCCCTCATCACTACTCTAGTCTCCCTGGGGCTGCTCCAGAGCATCGTCATACGCCATCGCAGGCTGGAGTTCTGAGCCTCTTTCTCTCAAACAAAGGAAGACCCGTTCTCGGAGAGTCCCGACCTGCCGGGACAAGGAACGGGCACGATCCTGGATCCAATATACTCTTATGCTTTGGCTAAAGTCGCCAACTCTCGTGCTGTTGTGACCTCAGGCTGGTAGGGCTTCAATGGCTGTACTGGCCTCACTGCTCCAGTTTGTTACCAAGTAACTTACTAGCCACCTCCAGCCATCCAGCTAACGCATCCTTTATCATATCCAGGGCATCTTCAAAGGTGTCACCTTCAGACCAGCAACCGGGAGCAATGGGCACGCTCACCACGTACCCGCCTTCCTCAGCTACTTCAAACTCGAAGGTGATCCCTTCATCTATCACTGTAAACTTGTGACCAGGCTTCATCACATACCTCACATATCAAAAGGCCCGCTCCTCTCGACAAGCTCGAGGAACGGGCCTCTCTATGGCCTTGTTTTTTCTTTACGCTGGAGCCGCAGCTAATGCCGCGGACTTCAGGACTATCTCGCCCTCCTCGCAGTCAATGAGCACGGCGTCTCCGCTGGAGTAGTTCCCGCCCAGGATGGCCTCAGAGAGCTTGTCCTCCACCGTGTCCTGGATAAGCCTCCGCAACGGCCTTGCCCCAAAGGCCTCTGAGTATCCCTTCGTGGCGAGCCAGTCCTTGGCCGCAGTGGTGATCTCCAGCGTCATCCCCTTCTCTGCCAGTTGCTTCTCCACCATCTTGAGCTCCAGATCCACAATACCGTGGATGTGCTCTGGGGTCAGGGCGTGGAACACGACGGTCCCGTCGATACGGTTCAGAAACTCCGGCTTAAAGGCCTTCTGGAGCTCTGCCATCACCTTCTCTTTCATCTTCCCGTAGGCCTCTTCCCGAGTCTTAACCTCGTCCCGCTTCAGGGCGAAGCCCAGGGTAGTATCCCGTTTGATTAGCTCGGCGCCCAAGTTGCTGGTCATCATGATAACGGTGTTGCGGAAGTCCACCTTCCGACCCTTGGCGTCCGTCAGATAGCCATCCTCAAAGATCTGCAACAGCATGTTGAAGACCTCGGGGTGAGCCTTCTCGATCTCGTCCAAGAGTATGGCGCAGTAGGACTTGCGGCGCACGGTATCCGTTAGCTGGCCTCCGTCTTCGTAGCCCACATAGCCCGGAGGCGCTCCCACCAAGCGGGAGACGTTGTGCCGCTCCATAAACTCCGACATGTCCAGCTTCAGCAGAGCCTCCTCGTTGCCGAACATGAACTCCGCCAGGACCTTGGCCAAGAGACTCTTGCCCACGCCGGTGGGGCCCAGGAAGATGAAGACACCAATAGGGCGCTTGGGGTCTTTGAGGCCAGCCCTGGACCTGCGGATGGCTTTGGCGATGGTGGTGACGGCCTCTTCCTGGCCAATTATCCTGTTGTGCATGGACTCCTCCATCTGGAGTAGTCGCGCCGACTCCTCGCCGGCCAGACGGGCCACGGGGATGCCAGTCCACATGCTCACCACCTGCGCTATGTCCTCTTCGGTTACCTCTCGTGACTCCTCAACCACATCCCCCTGCTGGCTCCAGCCCTGCTCCATACTCTCTATCTTTGCGATGAGTTGCATTTCACGGTCACGCAGCTCCGCTGCGTACTCGTACTGCTGTGAGCCTATAGCGGCCTCCTTCTCCCTGCGAACGCTCTCCAAGCCCCGCATAGCCTCCTTTAGAGTCGGAGGAGTTGAGGCCCGCCGTAACCGCACACGTGACGCAGCCTCATCGATCAAATCGATAGCCTTGTCTGGCAGGAAGCGGTCCGATATGTATCTGGCAGAGAGGACGACCGCGGCCTTGGCAGCCTCTTCAGTTATGGTGAGCCTGTGGTGCTCCTCGTAGCGATACTTGACTCCCTTGAGGATCTCTACTGAATCCTCAATAGAGGGTTCCTCCACCAGCACCGGCTGTAGGCGACGCTCCAGAGCCGCGTCCCGCTCTATGTACTTGCGG
>JAENIT010000061.1:5306-6882 GCA_016844365.1 Dehalococcoidia bacterium | reverse complement strand
TCCGTTCCCGTGGTGCGACACACCGGCGGCCTCGCCGACACCGTGCGAGACTCCGACGCCGACCCTGGGCAGGGCACCGGCTTCGTCTTCGATCAGTACTCGGGGACAGAACTGCTCGCCGCCCTAAATCGCGCCCTCGCCGCCTACCAGAACCGTCCTCGCTGGCAAGAGATCATCAGACTAGGGATGGCACAAGACTTCTCCTGGGACGCCTCGGCCCGAAAATACGTGGCGCTGTACGAGCGCGCGCTGGAGGCCAAGGGGCGGAAGGGGTAACTGAAATTGGGGGTATAACGTGGTACTATACGGACAACATTCGTAGGGGCAGGTTTCAAACCTGCCCCTACGACACTAGCTCTTAGTAAGCTAGCCCTTTACCTACTAAACGGATACTTGTCCAGCATCACCAAGGCGTCTCCTGTGACTATCTCCTCCTGATTCTGGTTGACGCAGCGGGTGTTGAGGTTGACCCGTCGCCGCTCCTGGTCCACCGCCGTCACCTCCAGCTCCGCGGTGATGGTGTCCCCGATGTACACCGGCATCCTGAAGCGCAGGTTCTGGCTCAGGTAGACCGCGGTCTCGTCCTTGGCCGGCAGCACGATGCCTATGGCCGCGGAGATGAAGCTGGCCGCCAGCACTCCATGGGCGATCCTCTTGCCAAACCGCGTCTTCTCCGCGTAGCCCTGCTCCAGGTGGATGGGGTTGGTGTCGCCGGACACCTTGGCCAGGGCCACCAGGTCCTCATCCGTTACTGTTTTCGAGAAGGTGATCTTCTGTCCTACTGAAACGCTTATTCCTGCTTCTGCCACAATAATGCACCTCGCTACTTGGTTTAAGATTATTGGAGCTACAGGGGCGTATAGCAATACCTGTAGTGAGCTTGCCGAACCTACGCCCCTACGGCACGTCCGTCAGCCCCGGCTTGGGCGCGCCCACCAGGCACACCATGTTGCCGTTGGGCCCTCTATTATCGCCCATTAGCTGATGGGCCGCGCCGATCTCCTCAAAGGGGAAGACCCGCCCCACGCAGGGGTCGATTGCGCCCTGTATTACTAGATTGTTGAAGGCCTCGCACTGCTCCTGGTTGGCCAGGTGAGAGCCCTGGAACCGCTTCTGGCGCATCCACAGATAACGCAGATCGACCACTGCATTGTAGCCGGTAGTCCCGGCGCAGATCACCACCATTCCCCCGTTATCGCAGACGAAGATGGATGTCGGGACAGTCTCCTCGCCGGGATGTTCGAAGACGATGCGGGGGTTCTTCCTCTCACCCACTACCTCCCAAAGAGCGCTGCCGAAGGCTCGTGCTCCCTGTAGCCACTTGTTGTAGGCCTCGTTGTCAGTCCAGTGAGGCAGCAAACCCCAGTGTTCGAAGTTGCGGCGATTTATATATCCCTTGGCCCCCAGTTTCACGCAGTACTCGCCGCGCTCGTCGTTGGAGACCACGGCCACGGGGATCCCGCCGAAGTGCTTGACGATCTGTATAGCCATAGAACCCAGCCCGCCGGACCCGCCCCAGATGAGGACTACGTCCCCCGGCTTCACCGTGTGGGGGGGATGTCCCGTAAGCATTCGG
>JAENIT010000061.1:0-5296 GCA_016844365.1 Dehalococcoidia bacterium | reverse complement strand
CCAGGTCAGATGCTTGGCTTTAGGCAGACACTGGTGGGCCATAACCTTAGTGAATTGGGCAAAGCTCCCCCAGTTGGTCTCATAACCCCAGATACGCATGGAGGTGCTAAACGTGGTGTCCCCTCCGGCCTTGACGAAGGGGTCGTTGGTATCCCAAACGCCACAGTGGACCACCACCTCGTCTCCTACCTTCACGTTGGTGACTCCATCGCCTACAGCGTAGACGATGCCCGATCCATCGCTCCCACCGATATGGAAGTCCGACGGGTCGCCCTCTCGCTGGTGGATCCTTATAACGTCTACAGGAACCCCTCTCGCGGCCCACACGTTGTTGAAGTTAACGCCGGCGGCCATCACGTAGACCAGGACCTCGCCGGGCTTTAGCTGGGGCACCTCCACTTTTTCGACCTTGAAGGCATCCTTTGGCTCCCCGAACCGGTCCTGGCGAATGAGCTGCCCGTACATATACTTGGGAACATAGCCTATGGGAGGCGTTTCACCTATTTCGTAGATCTCTTTTTCGGCCATTATGTGATACTTACCCTCCATACAGTCTTTCTGCTGAGGAAGATTTAACCCCCACCGCTTATAGTGGAGTTGATGGAGCTGTAAACAGCTCCGGTGACCGCAGGCCCTAGTATAGACAGGACTGCTATTACAGTTACCGCAACCAACATTATTATGAGACCGTACTCTACAAGTCCTTGACCCCTCTGATCACACGGCGATTTTTGCATAATCAGCCTCTTTTGAACCATCTGCCACTCGTCAGCCATGCTTCTATCCTCCACCCCCTAGCCGACACGATTCCTGCCTCGATTTATTCTATTACACTATCGCCCTTCTGGGAAGAGGGGTGGCCAGCGCAGACCTTTGGCGCTCGCCTTCTTCTCGGACGCGGTCAGGTCGATCCCCAAGAAGCTAGCCATCTCTCCTTCCTCCGCGCCACCGGTGAATCGCTTCAGTAACCCCCTCTCTTTCCTCTCCCTTCATAAGCCACAACGCCGCGGCGTACACCGATGCCCCTAGCGCCACGGCCAGGGCAACGTAGAGGACATGTGCCCCAACGCCTTGCGCCATCGGGCCAGCGACCAGGGTGAGCGATAGGAGAAGGCCACCCATTAGAGTCGAGGCTGCCAGGGCTCTGACTGCCGCTCCCATCAACCCCAGTCCCTCTAAGCCCCCCAGAATCCGATGAAGGAGGACCAGCATAACCAGCGCGTGGACAATCCACTGAGCAGAGTTGGCCAGGGCCAGGCCGGGCATGCCCAGGGGCCCCATAAGAGTAATCCCAACAGCCAGGTAAACGCCCACCCCCAGCACTCCCACCAGGACGGGGATCAGGGGCCGCTTAAGAGCGTAGAAGGCAAATATAAGCACCTGATCGACCGCCGCCGCAGGCATCCCCGGGGAGTAGGCTAACAGGGCCGCTGCCGTCCTCCCGGTGGCCGCCGAGTCGAAGGCTCCCCGCTGAAACAGCAGCCGGATTATAGGGAACCGCAGCGCCACGAGCCCCACGGTGGCTGGGATGACGAGGAAAATTACCATCTTCAGCGCCGCAGCCAGGGTCTTCTTAAAGGGCGTCGGCAAAGAGCCCTCTACCGCTAGCTCGCCCGATCCTGCGGCTGCCGGAGACACAGACCCGTAGACGGGCAAGGGCTCCTGGCTCGCTCCCGGCGTAGCCTCCACGGAAAAGCCCGCCAGGTCATCCTTACCCTCTTCTCTGCGCCTCTGCCGGGCCAGCGTGGGCAATATGGCGTAGCTTACGGCGGTGGCCACCAGCCCCAAGGGGAGCTGCACGAGGGTGGTGGCAAAGCGCATGGCCGCCAGGTTGCCCTCCCCGGTGCGAGAGGCCAGGTTGGTGTCGATGGCTATAGCGCCAGCAGAAACTACAAGCCCCAGGGCCACGGGAGAGTACAGAGCCAGAATGCGTCTCACCCCTGGATGCCACGGACTCACTCGCAAATGGCTCCAGACCTCAGTCAAAGCCCTCGCCTGAAGGACGGCCTGTAGCGCAGCGCCGAGGAGCACCCCCACCACCAGGCTTGCCACATGGATGATGCGGAATAGAAGGAGAGCCCCGGCGATTATGCCAACGTTGTAGATGGCAGCAGCCAGGGACGGGAGGGTGAACCGTCGCTGGGAGTAAAGTAGAGCGCTGAGGACACCGGCAATGCCCATGAATATTAGGGCTGGCAGCATAACCCTGGCTAACAACACAGAGAGCAGGCGGACCTCCTCTCCGTACCCATAAGTGAATACCCCCATCACTTGAGGCGCGAAGAAGACCAGGGCCGAAACAACCACTAGCAAGGATACCAGGACCAGGGCCATTATCGTGCCGACGATGGTCCCCAGCTCCTTCCACTCTTTCGACTCCACATAGTCGCTGAATACCGGGATCAAGGCCGCCGATACCATTCCTCCAACCAGGAGATCGTAGACGGCTATGGGCAGTCTTGAGGCGGCGGTGAAGGCGTCGGTGGCGGCGCTGGCTCCAAAGAGGGCAGCTATGACCTGCTCTCGCACCAACCCCAGCACCCTGCTGGACACGTTGCCAGCAGCGATTATTAGAGCAGCCTTGGGCAAAGAGATATCCATAACGTGCCTTGTCGACAGCTTAGGGCGAGTCAATCCCCTACGGGGCGGGGGGCTTAACTGGAGGCGTGGAGACGGACTATCTTATCGATGAGATCGGTGGTGGAGTAACCTGGGACGTAAGGTAGTAGAACAACTCGGCCGCCATAGGATGCTACCGCAGGAGCCTCAGGGAGCAACTCCACAGAACTGTAGTCTCCCCCTTTTACGTACACCTCGGGCTTCAGCAACTCTACTAGCTCACGGGCAGTGGGTTGGGAGAATATGACCACATAGTCCACGCAGTCCAAGGCCGTCAGCACCTCGGCCCTTGCCTCCTCTGGGACCAAGGGCCGATCCGCGCCCTTTATAGCGCTCGCAGAGGTGTCGCTGTTGAGGCCGACGACCAGGACATCCCCCAGCTCCTTGGCCTGCTGGAGATAGCGAACGTGGCCGAGGTGGAGAAGGTCGAAGCAGCCGTTGGTGAATACGATAGTGCGCCCGATGTCCCGTAACTCCATCGCCGCCTGGACAATCTCGGAGGGGGTGACAATCCGGCCCATTACCCTATCCATTGCTGAGAGCCATATATCATGGCAATGCCAACCAGAGCGACAGCTATGAACTCAAAAGCTGTCCACCGGGTGAGAGCTCCGGCTAGGTGGCGATGGGCAATACCGGCTACAGTGTAATATATGAGGAGGAGGACCAATCCAAAGGTGACAGCTCCGATAGACCAGAAAGTGAGCCCCCATGCCCCTTCCGTCATGAAGAAAGCTACTGCCCCAGCGTAAAGGGCCAGTCGCCACGCCTCTACCTGCATGTCACGGAAGATCTCCAAAACCAGAAGAGCGGATGTGATTCCCAGCGCCAGTAGGTGGAGAACAGGCGATAGGTGCAATTGTTTGATAGTTACGAAGAGACCAAACGCCACTGCATAGGAGACTAGATGAAGACAGAGGTTTGGCTGAATTAGCAGCCAACTCCTTGCTCCAGCCTGCATGCGTTGCAAGCGCCACGTTACCCCTAGCAGAACGCCTATAGCGGCCAGACTGACCCACTTGAGGTCATCCCCAACTACAAGGTGTAGCCATAGACCGCCTCCCAATGCTACACCGCCGGGCAGTACCCAGTAACTTATACTGCGTTGGGGCCAGCCCCTACCCTCTAGGCGCTCTCGAAGCAGAACCGTGGTGCCTAACCACACTCCACACACTGCTAGCGCCAACAGCACCCAGGTGAAGGGTGACTTCACGGCTGTGGATAGGGCCAAGATCCCCACCACAGCGGCAACCATATAGGCTTCCTTGGCTTTAGTTGTAATAGCCACCATTACTTGTGGGATTGTACACGCCCTGTCCCGCCGTTGTCAACCTTAGTGGCCTTTCTTGACAGCCGGCTGCCGCTATGGAATATTTCCTTTAGGTCGAATCAACGATTCGTCAGGCGCTGAGCGGAGGACGATATGAAACTGGCGGTGGGAAGTGATGAGCGGACCCCCCTCACCGATGCCGTTGTGGAGGATCTGAAACGCCGGGGGCACGAGGTAGACCTGTACGGCCCCCTGGCCGACGATCCTATCCCCTGGCCCGATGTGGCGGAGCAGGTGGCCCGAAGCGTCGCCAGCGGCAAGAGCGAGGAGGGGGTGCTATTCTGCTGGACGGGAACGGGGGTCAGCATCGCGGCCAACAAAGTCCCAGGAATTCGGGCCGCCCTCTGTACCGACGCGGAGACCGCCCGGGGCGCTCGCCGCTGGAACGACGCCAACGTACTGTGCATGAGCCTCCGCCTCACATCGGAGGTGGTGGCCAAGGAGATGCTAGAGGCCTGGTTCAGCGCCGAGCCCGACGAAGGAGAGGCGAGGAATATCGCGAAAATAACGGATTTGGAGCGGGATCACAGTGAGTCGCCACGTACCAGTAGTCCTTGAAGCAGCGGACCGAGACGGGGTACGGGTTGTTCTCACCCAGCACAACTGGCAGTCCCATCAGAGGAGACACATGGAAATTCGGGGCCACTTAGAGGAGATTAAAGTGGCTATAGAAGAGCCTGACGTGATCGTAGTTGATGATACGGGTTGCTATCGTTATTATAAGTTGGGAGCTATAGGCGGAAGATTCAGGGGACTCTACTTGCAGGTCTTGGTGCGATACAGCGAGGAACCACAAGGCAAAGTAGGTATTATAGTTAGCGCTTTTTGTTCCAGGGTAATAGCTCAGGGGGAGTTGCGATGGATACGCGGGATCACAAGGTAGAGAAAGTCCAAGCCCGGCTAAAGGAGGAACGCGAGGCTTTATGGAACGGAATTTCTGCGGCAAATCGCGACCTTGAGGGCCGCGTATATCGCCTTGGTATTCGGTGCGAATATGAGTCTGAAACCGATACTTTACTTATCACCGTTGGTAGGAGAGGGAAGCAATCTACTACTGAAAGTGCCTTCAAAGGGCTAGAAGTTAGAATTGATTCAGACTCATACAAAATATCGGCCCTGGAGATAGTGGGATTCGCTGAATATTTCATGGCCCATGTAGACCCTAACGTTAAGGACGTTAAGCTTTTGAACACCGTGGCGCAGGCGGTGCTAGAGTTATATCAGCCTAAGAGTTCAATCTCTGCTAGCCCTTCCTTCGATAAAGATCCCGCTAGAGTCGCACCTGGTACCCCACCCAACAAACACCCCAGCGAGTCTGCCAAACTGGACGGCTCCATTAGGCTCTCT
>JAENIT010000222.1 GCA_016844365.1 Dehalococcoidia bacterium | reverse complement strand
AGCTCGTTCTTGCCCCCCTGACGGGCGATCTCCACCGTGAAGGTGAGTCCCTTGCGGCGGAGGACGCTATCCAGAACTGCCCGTCCTACCTCAACCTGGTAGGGCCTTAGTTTATGGGTTATAGCCATAGATTCTTCACTTCGCCTGTCCTGAGCCTGCCGAAGGGTTCAGAATCGTCTATGTCCCTTCTCAAGGGACACTAAGGGCAACGCCAGCTCACGCCCTATTTTCCGAGCAATGACAATGTTAAATCCCCTCATCCCAGAAGCCTTATTACGATCTGCACCAGCGCCGTCCCCATCACCAAGAAGATCAGGCCGTTCACCCTACCTTTCATCTCCTCTACCTCCCGTTCCAACTCTCGCTGCCGCGCCTCAATTAGGGCCTCGAAGGGGGAACCCGGCGAGAGATCGAGTCTGGAGATGGGCGTTATTTTGGTATCCAGACTGGCTCTCAGTCGCGCTATAGCCCTCTTCACCGGGTCCATCACCTAAAGCTCCCTCTCTGCCGATCATGACCCGTTTAAGCTCAGTCCCAGAGACTCGCCGATGCCTTCCAGGACACCCACGATGCTGTCGGTGAGCTGCCCTTTGGCCTTGGGCGAGAGGCGGTATTGGGTGGCTACGGCCCTCACCAGTAGGCCAACGCCCTTCATCAGCACCTCCATGTTCTCCGGATGCTCGACCAGGGCCTGCTGCAACTTAACCCTCAGCAGGGCAATCTCGCCGTCCAGCCCATCGATGTCCAGGGCCTCGCTCATCAGCATCTGCTCGCCCTCCGTCAGCACATCCTCGTAGAAGGAGGCTTTTCGGCCTCTCCTGCCTCTGGCATCGGGCCTGGCGCTTTTCGCCCTCGACTTGAGGGAGCCTTTCTCTTTTCCTCTATCTAACTCTCTTGCTTCCGCCATCCTCATCTCCGACCAGCGCGTCCAGCAGCCCCGTAACGGTGTCTGGCGGCCACCCTTCGATGACCTTCACCGCTCCCAAGAGCAGGCAAAGAGCCGCCAGCTCCCATCGCTCCTCTGCAATAGCCCTGGATAAAGCTCCCACCGGTGCCTCCCTACCAGCCATGAAACCTCCCATGACCGATCTTATGTCGTCTAATCCTCACTATCAGGTCCCCTACTATTGAGCTTATGTCGAAGAATCAGCAGGGTGATGAATAGGGAACCAGCAGCCACTGGCGTCCGAATGGCCAGGATGCCCAAAGTTTCTAAGGTGTAGGGCGCACCGTGGATGCCATAAGCCATCGCACCAGCTCCGAAGTAGAGGCTCTCCACGAAAGTAGCGGCGCTCACCAGGGTCAGGGCCGCCGCCCCAAGTCGCCTCCCTCGCTTGCGAGAGCGATACTGGATAAAATAAGCGGCGTTGCAGCCGCTGCTCAAGGCCGTTACCAGGTGTTCCAATATAACTGCGACCAGAAACCAAGGAATCATTCCATCTACCCATCACTCATTATCGCCCCGAGGAGCCGGCCCTTCGCAGCCCCCCCGCTCAGCTCGCTGGAATATCCGATCCATCGGCGAATAAAGACGCATCCTCAGGGCGACACCCAAACTATAGAATATTCGTTCTACACTGTCAACGGAGTCCTGGCATCGTGGCAAGAAACGGCTTTACATCGGCATCCCACTGCCCTATAATAAAATTGACTGGGAGCTCTGTTAGGCGCTCTCAGTCCTTTTGCTAATATGCGCGTGGTGTCCGCCTTGCGGACTCCGTGCGCGGAGAGCCTGTCGACAAGCTCTCCGCGTAAACCTCTCCGCGTAAACGGTCCGACTTGTCGGACAGGACAAGCTTCGTTGAACTGCAGCGTCGCCAGATTAAGGGGAGG
Organism: Dehalococcoidia bacterium; assembly: GCA_016844365.1. Next base: position 975 of record JAENIT010000222.1, on the reverse strand, counting down.
CGTCGGCCATGGAAAAGACTACTTTTCTAACTCCTGAAGGTCACACCAGGCTCAAGGAAGAACTAGAGTTCCTCAGTAACGTGCGTCGCCCCGAGGTGGTGACCAAGATACATGAGGCTAAGGAGCGGGGCGGAAGCTCCGTCACCGATGCCGAGTACGACGACGCCAAAAAAGAGCAGGGCTTCATCGAGGGGCGTATTCGCACCCTGGAGTACATCCTCGGCAACGTCACTGTGATCGCCAAAGACGATGCCGCCCCCGGTTTCGTGAAGCTGGGCACCAAGGTCACGGTGCTGAACAAAGAGGGCGATCAGGAGCAGTTCTCCATCGTGGGCAGCGTTGAGGCCAGCCCTCGTCAGGGCAAGATATCCAACGAATCCCCCGTGGGCCATGCCCTCCTGGGACGCAAAATCGGCGAAGAGATCCAGGTGAAGGTCCCCCAGGGGCTAATATCCTACACCGTGGTGGCCATTGAGTGATAGAGACACCCTTCGTCCGCCCCAGGCGTATCAGGACAAGCCCAACTCCCCGTTGGAGTCCCTCATCCAGCAGCGCCGCAACAAGCTGGAGCGTCTCCGCGCCCGAGGGATCGACCCCTACCCGCCTCGATTCCATCGCTCTCACACCGTAGCCGAGGCTCTGGAGTGGGCCGAGAGCCATCTGCCATCCCTTCTACCAGACTCTCCGCGCACGGAGTCCCGACTTGTCGGGACAGGACAAGCAAGCCAGGAGGGGGCAACTCCATCTTCCCATAGCGGTGATGAGTGGTCCCTGGGGGGGCGGCTAATCACCAGCCGACACATGGGCCGCGCTACCTTAGCCCACATCCAGGACGCCACCGGCCGCATCCAGCTTCACCTTCGCCGCGATGTCCTCGGCGAGGAGCAGTACGGTAGCTACCTCAAGGACTTCGATCTCGCCGACTTCATCGGCGTGAAAGGCCCCCTCTTCCGCACCCGAACCGGGGAGACCACC
>JAENIT010000221.1 GCA_016844365.1 Dehalococcoidia bacterium | reverse complement strand
GTGCCGACCCTCCCCGTACCCCTCCCTGCGAGGGAGGGGTACTGACTGACCTCCCTAACCGTTCGTCCTAAGGCTCTCGAAGGACAAGCCGATTGAGACCATCGGCCTACCGCTGGGGGAGACGGAAGGTGTAGGGGCGGGGCAACCTCGCCCCTACAGGAGACTGATTAGGCTCAAGCCGTCCGGTCTTCAGGCTCGTCGAAGGGATCATGGAGGGTAATTAAAGCGTCTTCAGCCCCACACAACCCCATTGACAGGCAGGTATATTGAGGTATATTGAATATTGTCAGACTTATGACAGGTTTCGCTGGGGCGTCTTTAATTCGGCACAAAAACCGTTAAAGCGGGTACGGGGTCATGGAAATAAACAGGGTTCTAGTGGCTGTAAGCGGTAGCAAGTCAGACGGGGAGGCGTTGACCCTGGCCTGTAACACCGCGAAGAAGAGCAAGGCCAAGGTCTACGTTATCTATGTCATCGAGGTCAAGCGAGCTCTTCCCCTGGATGCGGAGTTATCTATGGAGAACAGAAGAGGTGAGGATGTCCTGGGCCAAGCTGAGAGTGTGGCCGAGGATCTTGACTACAATGTAGAGACCGAGTTGCTTCAGGCGCGCGAGGCTGGGTCCGTCATAGTGGATGAGGCCCAGGAGAGGAAAGTAGACCTCATAGTTATGGGGGTAGATTACAAGCGCCGATTTGGGGAGTTTACCCTGGGAGATACTGCCAACTACGTGCTAAAGAACGCTCGGTGTAGGGTGTGGGTATGCCGGGAGCCGATATTGTAAGCTGGGGTTAATGGCCAATATGAATATAGTGATAATGGGGTGCGGTAGAGTAGGCGCGCAACTGGCAACCATGCTGGATGCCGAGGGACATCAGGTGACTGTTATGGACATAGACCCCGCGTCCTTCAAGAGATGGCTCCCTGATACCTTCAAAGGAAAAGCTGTAATAGGCAACGGCATAGATGTCGATGCCCTCAAAAAAGCCGGTATTGAGAACGCCGACGCCTTCGCTGCCGTTACTCAGGGGGACAACCGGAATGTCATGGCTGCCCAGGTAGCCAAGCACTTGTTCAATGTGCCCAAAGTTGTGTGTAGGGTGTATGATCCCATTAGACAGGAGATTTACAACACCCTGGGGCTGGAGACTATAAGTCCCACCACTGTGGGCGCTCGTCTCCTCAAAGAAGCAATAGAAAAGCAGGGATAATATCTATGTATATAATCGTGGCAGGGGGCGGCAAGGTAGGCTACTATCTATCCAAGAGCCTCATCGAGGCTGGGCACGAGGTCCTTATTATTGAGCAGAGCGCGGCCAAGTGTCGGGCCATGACCGATGAGTTGGGGAACGTAGTTCTGCTGGGCGATGCTTGCGAGGTAACCACCCTGATGGATGCGGGGACCGCCAGGGCTGAAGTAGTGATTGCCGTCACCGGCGACGACGAAGACAACCTGGTAATATGTCAGGTCTCGAAGATCCGCTTCAGGGTTCCAGTAACCATCGCCCGCATCAACAACCCTAAGAACGAGGCTATCTTCAAGAAGATGGGCATCGACATTACCGTGAGCGCCACCAACGTCATCATGGAACAAATTCAGCTTCAATTACCGTCTCATCCTACCCTCCACCTCATGAAGCTGCACAGTATGGGACTGGAGGTGGTGGAGGTGAAGATACCCTCCGGGGCTAAGGCCGTAGGTAAGCAGATAAAAGATCTGTCCCTTCCGCCGGATAGCACTATATCCCTGGTAATAAACAAAACCCTGGAGGAGGACGACGAAGTGGTGGCTGTAACCAAAACAGAACATGAGGAAGCTCTACGAGAGGCCCTCATCGGGGCTGGCCAATAACTTGTAGTGTCCCGATGGATCGGGACTCCTCCGCTCTGCGAGAGTCCCGTCCGCGGGACGTGCGCGGAGAGCTTGCCGAACTAAGGAGATAGTCTTGTCTAAACGAGTTGCATATTTGGGGCCGCCAGGCACCTTCGCCGAGGAGGCGGCACTCATCCATGATCGAGAGGCCCAGTTGCTTCCCTTCCGCAGCGTTCCAGCAGTTGCCGAGGCCGTGGCCTCATCCATGGCCGATGAGGGCGTGGTTCCTATAGAGAACAGCATCGAGGGATCTGTAACCGACACCCTGGACCTCCTCATCCACGAGTCCAGCCTGGCCATCTGCCGGGAGCTGGTGATACCAATAAACCACTGCCTGCTCGTTAAACCGGGCGCTTCCCCTGACCAGATAGAGGCCGTGTTCTCCCATCCCCAGGCCCTGGGCCAGTGCCGCCGATTTCTGGAGCGCTGCTTCCCCAAGGCCCAGCAGATAGCCTCCCTCAGCACCGCCGCGGCAGTGCAAGAGATGCTCTCCAGAGAGAAGGCCGCGGCCATAGCCCCTCAGCGGGCTGCCGATCTCTACGGCGCCGAGGTCCTGGCAAGGGGCATCCAGGACCAGCAGTCCAACGTCACCCGGTTCGCAGTCCTGGCTTCAGTGGACCACGAGCCTACGGGTAACGACAAGACCTCCCTCTGCTTCTCCATCGAGGAGGACCGGGCCGGGGCGCTGGTGGATGTGTTAAGTGAATTCTCAGATCGGGGCATAAACTTAGCTAAGATCGAGTCTCGTCCATCTAAAGAGAGCCTCGGCAAGTACATTTTTCTGGTGGACCTGGAGGGCCACAGAAAGGACCCTCTGGTAGCCGAGGCCCTGGCAAGGGTCAGGGAAAGAACAGTTTCGGAACGCTTCAAGATCTTCGGCTCCTATCCAAGATTCCCCTTGGGTAACTCCTAACCGCAAGCCTTGGGTTCACGCTTTACGGACTCAAGTCGGGAGGCCTCTTGTGACGCCTTATGAAAAGAGGGTAATAGGGTACACTACGTCGGCCCATGCTCTGGTGCACATCTTTGAGCTGAGCCTAGCGGCGGTCCTTCCCATGATCGCTCTAGAGTACGGCGTCGGGAAGAGCGTTCTAGGGACGTTAGCCACGGCCTTCGCTCTCCCATTCGGTAGTTTTGCCTTGGTATCGGGGGTCCTTACGGACCGCATTGGGGCCCGGGGTGTGATGATTATATGCTTCATCACCGCGGCCATCTCCGCCTTTCTGGTTGGCCTTTCCGCGTCGGTGGTGATGCTGGCGGTGACCCTTGCCCTCATGGGGTTCGCCACCGGACTGTACCACCCCGCCGGCTCCGCCCTCATATCCACTGGGGTAAGGGATACGGCCAAGGGGTTCGCCTACCACGGAATGGCTGGCAATCTTGGACTCACCATCGCCCCCCTGTTCGCGGGCACCCTGGCGGCCTTAGCGGGCTGGCGCAGCGCCTACTTCGCCCTCGCCGTGCTAGGCGCGGGGCTGGCGGCAGTGCTTCAGGCCGTCCCCCTGCACACGGCCGAGGCTCCGGCTCCAGTCAGGAATGAGGGCGCATCCTCGGTAGTGTACGCAGCCTCCACCCTAACTGGATTCATTTACCGGGGGGCGCTAACCTTTCTTCCCCTGTACATCGGCGAACGGGTCCACATAAGCCTCTTCAACATCGATAGCGCCGTCCTCACTGGCTCTTTTGCCAGCGTCGCCATTTTCTTTGGCATCTGGGGGCAGTACACCGGGGGTATTATGGGAGGTCGGTTCAGGTTGGAGCTTCTGGCTTTAGGGCAGGCTACAGTCCTGGCTCCTATTCTGCTCATATTGGGGAACGCAGAGGGGTTTCCGGTGGTTATACTGGCCTCGCTCTTCGCCTTCTTCCATTTCCTGGGGCAGCCCGTCTACAACAGCCTGGTAGCCAAGTACACGCCCATGAGCCTGAGGGGCCGGAGCTACGGGCTCTCCTTCTTCTGTGTCTTTGGCCTCGGTTCCTTCTCCGCCGGGTTTTCGGGATTAATCGCCGAGAGGATGGGGACCCAGTGGGTTTTCATAATCCTGTCTGGGGTCGCCGTCCTTCTTGCAGTGCTGGTGTCCACTCTCCTACGGGTGAAGACGCCCCAGAGGGTAGCTGCTCCTTAGTCAGCGCATCTCCGACCTCGCCTAGCTAGAGGTCGCCATACCCGGGCCGATCGATGCCCGCTGGACGATGGTGCGGTGGAGCGGATCGTGGGGGCGTCTCTGTAAAAAACAGGCAGCGGTCTTTCTTCCCTGGCGTGGCTAGACTTGTGCTGACTTCGCAGCGATCGTTCTCCATAGAGAGGGATAAGAACAATGAAATGGGGCGGCTTTATTCTCCTCGCGCTAATCATAGCCTGCACTGCCATTCCCGTTCAGCAGTCGGGACGGGAGGTATTAACCACCCATGGCCTGCCAGCTACCACCCCGACCCCAACCATGGCTACCCCAAGGAACACAAAATCTAAGATCGCCTTCTCATCCAACCGGGATGGCAACGGGGAGATCTACGTGATGAACGCCGATGGCAGCGGCCAGACCCGGCTCACCAATAACTCGGCGACGGAGGACCTCCCCGCCTGGTCACCCGACGGGTCAAAGATCGCCTTCCGTAGCGACCGGGACGGCAACAGCGAGGTCTACGTGATGAA
>JAENIT010000060.1 GCA_016844365.1 Dehalococcoidia bacterium | reverse complement strand
GATCATTCCCTCAGGACAACAAAGGAGAATAACAATGGTAAGCAACCTGTTGGGACTCTTTAAGAAGCCGAATAGCGCCGAGGACCCCGTCTGCCACATGGATGTGGACATGGCTAACCCCCGTGGCGGCACCCACGAGCACAACGGGCAAACCTACTACTTCTGCGGCCCCGGCTGCCGCGTGGCCTTTTCTAAGGAGCCAGAAGCCTATCTTTCTGGTGAGAAGAAGATGGAGATGTAAGGAGAAGTCTATTAGTCAAGCGCTGATCCTCAGGCCAAGACAGGGAAGACCTCCCCATTCTACATGGGGAGTCGGGTGCAGACGTCAGCCCATAGCGTGGCCTCCGAGGAGAGTCGCCTCGCCACCCTATAACTCCCCCATTTCTCACACTATCTTCATGTGTGACCCCGTGTTTCTCACATTTTCCTCACGTACTGCGTCCTAAACTGGAGATAGACAGAATAGATGTTGATGCAAGATCGCCAGCGGATGAAAAGCGGGTGAGTTTGGAGAGGCCATCAAGGCTATGCTGGTGAACCTTGTGCAATCTGGCCCATTTCTGCCCGGACAAGGGAAAAGGGGGAAGCCATGATCAGCGCCAAATTAGGGGTAGCCAACAGACAGCACGTCGCAACCTTAGAAGTCGTGCCGATGGCAAACGCAGTTACGGTCGTGGCCCTCTTAGTCTATGTCCTCTGCCGCGTGTTGAGCCTTGTAGCGCCAGAGGTCCTGGCCACTGTGGCCCGCTCTTGGTTCCATGGCCTAGCCGTTGGCACTGCCCCGTGGCCGGGATTCCAGGGAGGAGAGTTCCTCCTAGGACTGGTCACCATTGGCATCTTTGCCTGGGTAACCACGGCCTCCACCGCCTGGCTGTATAAGCAGTGGGACCGATGACCCAGGCGACTGAGCGCTCCGGTAGAGGATGGTCGCGAGGAAGACTGGCATTGATCGCCTTCCTCGCGATCGCCGGATTCTTGCTGCTGACCGAGCACACTGCCCATGTTTTCGGCGCTCTGCCCTTCCTGCTGCTCCTGGCCTGTCCCGTCCTCCATATCTTTATGCATGGCGGGCATGGCAACGGGGGTGAGGGCCACGACGCCCATCCCAGAGAATATAATAGTTGAACACCGAACAGCCTGCCTATGGACTCTGGTGGCTGGTGGTGATCAACGCGGCCGTTTTCATCATCTTCGCCTTCAGCTTCACGAAGCCAAGGATAGCCCGTGACTGGCGCTCCTTCGGAGCATTCGCTGCGTTTATTATCGCGTTGTTCACTGAGATGTATGGCTTTCCTCTAACTATTTACCTCCTGTCCGGTTGGCTTGGTAGCCGCGTGCCAGGGTTGGACCTGCTGTCCCACAACGCCGGGCACCTGTGGACTACCCTGCTTGGCTGGGAAGGCGACCCCCATTTTAGCCCCTTCCACTTCTTCAGCTATCTCTTTATTTTTGGCGGATTCTGGTTGCTGTCATCGGCATGGGACGTGCTTTACAGGATGCAGCGGGATCATGCGCTTGCAACTACAGGCCCGTACGGGCGTCTGCGGCATCCGCAGTACGCGGCTTTTGTGCTCATCATGTTCGGATTTTTGTTGCAGTGGCCCACCTTCCTCACCCTTGTCATGTTTCCGATTCTAGTGACGGTGTATGTACGGCTGGCCCGCCGGGAGGAGATGGAAGCTCGGCTTGAATTCGGCGAGGACTACAATCGTTACGCAACGGTCACACCAGCCTTCCTCCCACATTGGTACGTCATCAGATCTAAGGAGAATAGCTCAAATGGCAAATGACCAGTTTGCGGTCAGCGCAGGGGGCCTCTTCGCTATATTTATCCTCTACTGGTTCTTCTTCGGTCCTAAGCAAGCTAGGCAGGCCCAGGTTAGGGCTGGTATTCAGGAGATCAAGATCACCGTCAAAGGCGGGTATTCTCCCGACATCATCCGTGTCCAAGTGGGCGTCCCGCTACGTCTGCTGTTCGATCGCCAGGAGGCCAGCGATTGCACCTCCAGAGTAGCATTCCCGGACTTCCAGGTGAGCAAAAGCCTGGCCGCCTTTGCCACTACAACTGTGGAGTTCACCCCTGATAAGTTAGGCACCTTCGGCTTCGCCTGCGGAATGAACATGCTTCACGGCACCATCATCGTCGAGAGCGACAGGGCTGCAGCACAGGCAACTCTAGCATCCAGCGAGGCTGAGCAGGTAACGTCTAGCTTCGCCCAAGCCGTGGGAGTAGGCCCTGAACTCCAGGTGGGCACTCCATCCCACGCCGAGTTCTCTCTTCTTGGCGGAGGCGTTAACTGCCCCACCTGTGTTGCAATCATCGAGGGCAATTTGAAGGGTCTAACGGGAGTTGATAACGCCAGTGTCAACTTTGGGACAGAGAGGGTGACCGTAGCCTATCACCCCGGCCAAGTCTCCCTTGAGGAGATCCAGAAGGCGATAGAGGAAGTTGGCTACCGAGTCCAGCCCAGGTCAGAGCCGGGCAGCCAGGACACCGAGGACCGAGAGGCCGACGCCCGCAAGGCCGAGCGAGAGAATCTGACCCGACGGGTCGCCCTGGGCGCCTTTTTCACAGCCCCGGTCTTACTGGCGGTTATGGTAGAGCAATTCTTCGGCCCTGCCCTAGTCCCAGACCTTATGGAGAGCCCTTGGGTCCAGTTTGCCCTTATTGCTCCCGTGATGTTCTACACCGGCTGGCCCATCCATCGGACCGGATGGTTGACTTTGACCCACCGTACTGCGGACATGAACACCCTCATCACCATCGGAACCACGGCCGCCTTTGGCTACAGCCTGGTGGTCACCGTAGCCCCTGGAGTTTTACCAGAAGACCTGCAGGAAGTCTACTATGAGGCCGTGGGGGTGATCCTAACTCTGATTGTCTTGGGACGGCTCCTTGAGGCCATTGCCAAAGGCAACACCAGCGAAGCTATCCGGACGCTTATGGGGCTTCAGGCCAGGACTGCGCGTGTGGTGCGGGACGGCCAAGAACGGGAAGTGTCCGTGGAAGAGTTGCAGATTGGGGATGTAGTTGTAGTCCGCCCCGGAGAAAAGGTGCCCGTAGACGGCGAGATAACCGAGGGACGTTCCACCCTGGACGAATCTATGGTAACAGGCGAAAGCATCCCTGTGACCAAAGAAGTAGGAGATATGGTCATTGGGGCCACCATCAACCAAACGGGGGCCTTCCGCTTTCGCGCCACCAAGGTAGGCAAGGACACCATGTTAGCCCAGATCATCCGTCTGGTGGAGCAAGCCCAGGGCTCCAAGGCCCCTATCCAGCGACTGGCCGATATGGTATCCAGCTACTTCGTGCCAGGTGTGGTTTTCATAGCCATCGCCACTTTTGTGGTGTGGTACGACTTTGGCGCACCTCCCGCCTTCACCTTTGCCCTGGTCAACGCCGTGTCCGTGCTCATCATCGCCTGTCCCTGCGCCCTGGGGTTGGCTACTCCTCTCTCCATCATGGTCAGCACCGGGAAGGGTGCCCAGAACGGTATCCTGATACGCTCGGCCGAGTCCCTTGAGACCGCCCACAAGCTTAATACCATTATTCTGGACAAGACAGGTACTATTACCAGAGGTAAGCCGGCTCTGACCGACGTTGTGCCCTTGGGATCTCTTGATGAGGCCACTATGCTCCGACTTGTGGCCTCGGCTGAGAGGGTTTCTGAGCACCCTCTAGGCCAGGCAATTGTTGAGGGCGCGCGGGAGAGAGGTTTAGAGTTGGCAGAACCCGCCGACTTTCAGTCTATAACAGGTAAGGGCATAAGTGTGGTTGTTGACGCAAGAGAGGTGCTAGTGGGCAACATCCGCCTCCTTGATGAGGCCGGCATTGACACTCAAGAGATGGATAGTATTGCCCAGGAGTTAGCGGGCCAGGGGAAGACTCCAATGTTCGTTGCCGTAGATGGGGTGGCCGCGGGCCTTGTGGCCGTCGCGGACACGGTGAAGGAGGACTCGGCGACGGCGGTGGCGGCGTTGCTGGAGTTGGGGTTGGAGGTGGTCATGATCACCGGCGATAACCGCCGCACCGCAGAGGCTATCGCCCGCCAGGTGGGTATAGGCCGGGTACTGGCAGAGGTGCTCCCGGAGGACAAAGCGCTGGAAGTGAAACGACTCCAGGCTGAGGGCAAGCTGGTTGGCATGGTGGGCGACGGCATTAACGACGCCCCAGCCCTGGCCCAGGCCGACGTGGGCTTCGCCATCGGCACTGGCACCGACGTGGCCATGGAGGCCTCGGACATCACCCTGATCTCGGGCCACCTGCAAGGAGTGGTTACGGCTATCTCCCTCAGTCGATCGACTATGAAGAACATCCGCCAGAACCTGGTATTCGCTTTTGCGTATAACTCCCTGGGTATACCCCTGGCGGCAGGCATACTGTACCCATTTCTTGGGATCCTTCTTAGCCCGATGGTTGCCGCCGCTGCGATGGCGCTAAGCTCTCTGTCTGTGGTCACGAACGCCAACCGACTGCGCGCCTACAAGAGCCCGCCATTGCTCGCGCCCAGGAGTCCCAGTTCCACCGTACAGACAATGATCGAAGTAAGAGAATACCATCCTAAGAAGGAGGATACGATGGCTACAGTAAAGGACGTGGTGTGCGGTATGGATATCGACTCCCAAAGCGCCGCCGCTCAGGCCACATACCGGGAGAAGGCTTACTACTTTTGCTCCAAGAGCTGCCACGACAAATTTGTTGCGGAGCCCCAGAAGTATGCAAGCTAGCCTGCTAAAACCCAAGAGCCAGGTATGGTATCATGGAGTCGGGACCTTGCGTTGCTATAGGTAACAGCAAGGAGGCCAACGGCCCGACTTTATGCTAAACCTCGTAAGGAGACAGTGTGCGCGGTTCAATTTCCATGGGGAGGCTATGGGGCATCCCCTTTTACATTAGTTACACCTGGTTCGTTATATTCGTCATTGTAACGGCCTCCCTGGTCTTCGGCCAGTTTCCTAGAAGCTACCCTGGATGGTCCGACGCCACATACGTCTTCGTGGGTATAATAACCAGCCTCCTTTTCTTCGCCTCCGTGGTAGCCCACGAGCTGGCTCACGGCCTTGTGGCGTCGTCCCTAGGTGTGCCCGTCATAAGCATCACCCTTTTCATCTTCGGTGGCATTGCCCAGATCGGCAGAGAGGCCCCTCGGCCCCAGGGCGAGCTGGTGATAGCCGCGGTGGGCCCCTTCTCCAGCCTGGCCCTCGCGGCCCTCTTTGGACTGGTGTGGATAGTAGCCCGACCCTTCCACGACCCCACCGCGGCCGTGGCTGGCTGGCTGGCCGTCATCAACCTGAGTCTTGCGGCCTTCAATCTAGTGCCGGGTTT
>JAENIT010000059.1 GCA_016844365.1 Dehalococcoidia bacterium | reverse complement strand
CTTATAGACCAGCGGGCCTCCATCTGAGCGATAAGGTTTCGAAGCGCGGGCAAAGGCTGATCAGCGGTCTGCCTATCATCCTCCCTGGCTGAGTAACGACGGACCTCCCGTCTCAACTCCTCCAGCACCTCGGTTTCTACCTGCCCCGTCTGAGGCGATCTCTCTACCATTTCCCCACGCACCATCAATTTAGCCTTCGGTGGCAGTATAGCACAGGGGAAAGCGGGGTAACAACGACGACGAAGGCATGGAAGAATACCCCGATGCGAGTCCGACAACGGGCAAAAGTAGGTGTGAAAGATGGTCCGACAGTGCCTGAGGGAGTACTGAGCCGCACAGCCTCAGACTAACCTTCCACAAATTTAAGGGCCCCTCCGGTGGAGGGGCCCTTGTTATATTCTCGAGGAGAGAAAGCCTCTCCCTCCCCCTTTCAGGGAGAGGTTAGGTGGGGGTCGGCTACTAGGGAGGCCGACCCTCCCCAGCCCCTCCCTAGTGCAATGGGGCAACGAGGGTGGAATCGGCATCCGGCGGGAGGCCTCAGTGGGCTAGGCACGTCGCCCTGGAGAATTATCCGCTCTCGTTTGGACTCCACCACCGGGTCTGGGATGGGAACCGCCGACAGTAGGGCCTTGGTGTAGGGATGAAGTGGGTTCTCGTATATCTCGTTGCGATCGGTAAGCTCCGCTACCTTGCCCAAATACATCACCGCTACCCGGTCGCTAATATGACGCACTACTGAGAGGTCGTGGGCTATGAACAGGTAGGTAAGGTTGAAGCGGCCCTGGAGCTCCTCCAGCAGGTTCACAATCTGGGCCTGAATAGAGACGTCCAAGGCCGAAACCGGCTCATCGCAAACGATGAAGTCTGGGTTGACGGCCAACGCTCTGGCTATGCCGATACGCTGCCTCTGACCACCACTGAATTCGTGGGGGTAGCGATCCGCCATGTAGGGATGCAGCCCCACTATGGTAAGAAGCTCGTCAGTACGGTCTCGCAGCTCCTTTCCGCTGGCCAAACCGTGGATAGCCATTGGCTCACTAACTATGTCGCCGCAGGACATTCTGGGGTTCAGGGAGCCGTAGGGGTCCTGGAAAATAAGCTGCATTTTACGCCGCATCTTGCGGAGCGCGCCCCCAGGCATCTTGGTCAGGTCCACATAGCTGTTAGTGTCTGTATCCCAGAAATTGACCTCGCCCCCGGTGGGCTTTATAAGCTGGAGAATAGCTCTCCCTGTTGTCGTCTTACCGCAACCGCTTTCCCCAACCAACCCCAGGGTTTCTCCCTGCTTCACATAGAAGCTCACATTATCAACGGCCTTGACATCCGCTATATGCTTCTGGAAGATCACTCCCCTCGTCACAGGGAAGTACATATAAAGATTTTTGATATCCACCAGGATCCTTTCTTGCGTTCCTCCGTTAGTGGTCATATATCACCTCTGTCTCCCTGTGGTTACATCAACCCAACACGCAGCCAAATGGCCCTCTATCACAGGAAAGAATGGCGGGTACTCCACCGCACATTTATCTACTGAAAACTTACATCGGGGCCGGAAGGGGCACCCAGCGGGCAGGTCCACCAAGTCTGGTGGAAGCCCCTCAATGGGGTCCAATTTCTCCTTAAGGGCCTCGTCCAACCTTGGCACTGAGTGGAGAAGACCCAGCGTGTAGGGGTGTCGAGGATTTTTGTACACCTCCATTGCAGACCCGGTTTCTATGATCTTCCCCGCGTACATAACGTTGACCCGGTCGGCGTAGCGAGCCACCACTCCCAGGTTGTGGGTTATGAGGATGACCGCGTTCCCAAATTCGTTCCTCAGCTTCTGTACTAGCTCCAGGATCTGGGCCTGGATGGTAACGTCGAGAGCCGTGGTAGGCTCATCGGCCAAGAGCAGCTTCGGATTACAGCTAAGGGCCATGGCTATCATCACCCTCTGGCGCATTCCGCCGCTGAACTGGTGGGGGTAGTCATTTAGCCGAGTCTCGGCCTCCGGTATACCCACCATTTGCAACAACTCGGCGGCCCTTCTTGTGTAGGCGACCTTGTCCATCCCCATGTGCAACTCTAAGGACTCTGTGATCTGCCGTCCAATGGTGAGCACTGGGTTGAGGGAGGTCATGGGCTCCTGGAATATCATGGCTATACGGTTTCCTCGGATTTGCCTGATCCTGGCGTCGTCCACCTTAAGCAGGTCCTCTCCCTCAAAGATCACCTCACCCTTTACGATCCTCCCTGGGGGATCTGGGATCAGCCGTAAGAGGGACATGGCGCCCACGCTTTTTCCGCACCCGCTCTCTCCCACAATAGCCAGAGTTTCCCCTTCATTGAGATCGTACGAAATACCATCTACGGCCTTAACTACCCCGTCGCCGGTGTAGAAATAGGTTGTTAGGTCTTTTACCTGGAGCAGAGTCGCCATACCACTTCCGTACCTCCTGAAAGTATTGTGGTGCCGAATTCAAGAAACTAATAACAAATGAGGCACCCCTCCTAATGCCTTCCCATTGAACCCCATGCATTTTGGCTTATCTCATTGAACCCCCCTCAACATCAGCTTACCCTGGGGAAGGGGGGACTCGAACCCCCACGCCTTTTCAGGCACATGATCCTAAGTCATGCTCGTCTACCGATTCCGACACTTCCCCGCACAACAGCCCACGGTGTTTTGACTAATAGTGTGCATTATACTATACAAAGTGAAGTTTGTGAATACAAGAATGGTAGGCCGCACAGGACTTGAACATGTAACCCACTGATTAAGAGTCAGTTGCTCTGCCAATTGAGCTAGCGGCCCCTGGCAAGTCTATTACACGCCTACAAGATTTCAGAAACAAGCTAGTAGGAAGCTACCAAAACTTGGGGCAAATGTCAACTTCCCCGCTCACATTGACATTGAGCGCGCGACTGAACCCGCAAGCCCATCCCCTCCGCGGCGCTACAATTTGATCTTGCAACACCAGGTTTTGGTGCTATACTTAATTAATTGTGAAAACTAGACACCATGCGTCAGGAGCGCCTAAACTCTTCCCAAACTCCATGACCAGAGACACCAGCCGCAAATTAAGAAGGCAATATGACCGACCGAGTTAAGAATGTGACGGTTGTGGAATTCAGAGTTATGGGACCTCAGATCACTCAGGTTCTGGTGCAGGCCGAATACCCCACTTAGATTTACGCCCGCTCTCGGGAGGGGCTAGACCGTGGGTTAACACAGCAAAGGGATTCCTAGACGAAGGATGGGGGAACTCGATTTTTATAGACTGGCATCGATATGATATATAGAGGGAGCCACTAGCAGTTATGGTGGAACAGGGACAGCGACAGTACGTAAAGTTTAGCTTCTATAAGGTGGACAACCAGTGGCGAAGATTGCCTTTGGAGGAGAAGCAGCGGGACAGGGATGAGTTCCTGGCCGCTGTCACTGAAGCTCCCGATGGCCTTATGGTACAGAGCTACAATCTTCAAGGCACCAGGGGAGATGTTGATTTGATGTTGTGGACTGCCAGCCAACGGTTGGAAGACCTCCAAGAGCTGGCCATCAGCCTAAACTTCACCGGGCTGGGCCGCTATCTTACGCAACCCCACTCCTACCTGGCCATGACCCGCAGGTCCATGTATATTGAGAGCCACCGCCATCCCGGACAGGAGGGGAGCCGGCTTAGGGTGAAACCCACAGGGTCCCGCTACCTATTTGTCTACCCCTTTGTCAAGACCAACGAGTGGTACCAGCTTCCCAAGGACGTTCGCCAGGAGATGATGAACGAGCACTTTCAGGTTGGGCACAAGTACCCGTCGATCCGAATCAACACCACCTACTCCTATGGTCTGGACGATCCGGAATTTGTCCTGGCCTTTGAGACGGACAAGCCAGAGGACTTTCTTAACCTAATTATGGACCTGAGGGAGAGCAAGGCCAGGCCCTACACCCTCAGAGACACACCCATATTTACGTGCGTCGCCGCAGACCTAGAGGAGATTTTGGGGAGCCTTGGCTAGAGGCCCTATATGTGGGACTACGCCTCGCGCTACAGCTTGGTCTCTAGCTCTTTCTTAGCGCCCTTCAATACCGCTAGGCGTGGTTATTCTACCATAGGGAAACAGGAAGGGCGTTAACCATCCTGTCTCAACCTCACCAAGTGACATGGACTCCCTTACCAATCTATACGCCACAATCACAGAACTCCTGGCTACATACAACTACCCCCTGCTATTAGGGCTGTTATTCATAGAAGAAGCAGGGATACCACTACCTATTTCGGGAGACGTACTGTTGATGATTATCGGCTATTACATATCAAAGGGGCAGATCAGCCCCACCTTTTCCCTCCTGTCTATAGAGATAGCTAGTCTGGTAGGGGCCTCAATTCCCTACCTATTAGGTCGACAGGGAGGCCACGCCATCATCCTCCGCTTCGGTAAATACGTGCACATAAACCCTTCGCGAGTAGCCACAATAGAGCGCTGGCTACAGCACCACAGCGGCCTCGCCATTATTATCGGACGCCTGATCCCTGGGGGAAGGGTGGTAACTTCCCTCTTGTCCGGGACCTTTGAAATACCCTATCGAGACTTTTTGATTTACACTGGTGTAGGATCGCTGATATGGGCCGCATCATTTCTTGCCCTGGGGTATATGGCAGGGAGAGAGCTGGATGGACTGAAAAAGCTCTTACAAGTTCACCCAGCAGTTAGCATCGCAGTCTTCGCGATTTTAATAGTAGTCATGTTGTTTGCCATATACCTCTTCCTCTTTCGAAAGAGGTTGCGCAAAGAAGGGAAAATTGAATGAGCAAGGACCCATAGCTTGGCAGAGCCCAACCCGTCTTTAGAGCGGCATACCGGGGGCCACCCCGGAGATGTTTTCTTCCGCAGGCCTCGGCTTCACCACCGAGGGCTTCACCATGTGCTAGGAGTGTCGGCCCTTTTCTCCAGCGCCTATGGTAACGTGGGCTCATCAATTTACTACGCCCTGGGGGTAACTGCCCTATACGCCTTGGGACTGACCCCCGCGGTCTTTATCTTCTCCGGCCTGATTTTCGCCTGCACCGCCCTCACCTACGCTGAGGGGGCCACCGCTATCCCCGAGGCCGGGGGGTCCAGCACCTTCGCCCGAAGGGCTTTCAACGACCTCGCGGGATTCCTGGCGGGTTGGTCCCTAATGCTGGGATATATAGTTACTATTGGAATCTCTGCTTTTGCAGTCCCCAACTACCTCTCCTTCTTCCTTCCCGTCCTTAAAGTATGGCCTCTAAATAGCATCGTCGGAATCGGTGTAGTGGCAGCCCTGGCTGCCGTGAATGTGGCCGGTGTTAAGGAATCGGCGTGGCTGAACATCACCCTGGCACTGCTGGACCTATTGACCCAGACGTTGCTTGTTATTGTAGGGTTCTTCACTCTCTTCAACGTACACACCCTGATATCCAACGTTCACTGGGGCGTTGCCCCCACCTGGGGAAATCTGTTGCTCGGCATCTCCGTCTCTATGATCGCCTACACCGGCATCGAAACGGTGTCCAATCTAGCCGAAGAGACCCGAAGTCCCGGCAGGAACATACCCCGCTCCATTATCCTCGTGGTTATCACCGTGCTGGGTATGTTCGGGCTAATTTCCACTCTCGCTCTGAGCGCTATGCCTGTTTACCAGGATCCGTCAGGGGTATGGACTACCGAGCTGGCGGAGAAATGGATCGATGACCCAGTATTGGGACTTGTCAGCAAGATGCCAGAAGGTGTCCGCGCCATCTCAGGAACCTGGGTCGCGCTGCTAGCGGCCACTATTCTGATTATTGCCACCAACGCTGGCATCCTTGGCCTGTCTCGCCTGAGCTAC
>JAENIT010000220.1 GCA_016844365.1 Dehalococcoidia bacterium | reverse complement strand
AGTCGAAGCGACTCGATAAATGAGGTGAAGCCCGACCTGCCCTGGAGTGGGGACGGAGCCGCTGGGCGCTCTGCAAGCGGCGCTCCCTGATGGCCGGCAGCGGTCGGCTGTGTCGAGGGAGCTAGCCCTCTACTCTCACTTGATGCGTCCTCAGTCTGTTGGGCCGCTGCCGGGGCCTGTGCCTCAGCCGGCAAAGCCTTGGACTGGGCCGACTCCGGCGCCCTTTGAATCATAGCCGCCTGCGGGCTTCTCACAGTCCCGCTCAGGTACGTGTCCCCTACCGTCAAGACCACCAGGAGAAGGAGGGACACCGCGGTTGCGTAACGAAAGGCGAATACGTATACCGGCGGTCGGTAACTCCGGGATGCTCCGACTATCTCCGGCGTGATCGCGAAGGAGCGGGCGGGAGCGATCTGCGGGATGTCTTGTAATAGCGCCACTGTAGCCCTCAAGCTGGCCAGTTCACTTCGGCATTGGGCACACTTATCCAGGTGGGCCTCTACGAGTCTAACGGCGCTCTCAGGCAGTCGGCCATCTACGTGCTCCGACAAGAGAGCTCTGGCCCTCTGATGCTCTGTGCTCCAAAATCTCCACAACGTCATCGGTCTTGCTCCCCTGGTGCGCCCTTTTCCTCGCTACTTATAAGACGCTGGTACTCTGGAAAAAGTTCCCTGCTTTGCAGCACGTACTCTCTAACCTTGCTGCGCCCTCGGTTGAGGCGAGACTTGACGGTCCCCAGGGAGGAGCGGGTTATCTGAGCGATCTCTTCGTAGCTGTAGCCCTGGATGTCGGAGAGCACGACCACCAATCGTTGCTCCGACGGCAGACGGCTCAAGGCCACCTGAAGGCTTCGGCTCAGCTCTTGGCGCAGCGCGTACTCCTCCGGGGACTCCGGCGGGGCGCTGCTCCCTGGGAGATCCTGGGGACTGGTGTCCACGACCTCCAGAGGCACTGTGGGTCGTCGCTTTACAGCCCGAAGGGCATCGTAGCAGGCGTTGGCAGTTATCCTGAGGATCCAGGCCCTGAAGCTCCCTCCGCGGAATCTGCCGATACCCCGGTAGGCAGAGATAAAAGCATCCTGGGTGGCGTCATCCGCCCCCTGGGAATTACCCAGCATTCGGAGGGCCAGGTTGAAGACCCGCCCCTGGTATCTCTCGACCAGCAGGTTGAAGCTACCTAAGTCCCCCCGCTGACTGCGATGGACCAGGTCTGAGTCGTCCGGTAATGAAGAGGCTGTCATATAGATTTGGGCGAGTGGGCATTCCTCTGTTCAATTAACGCTAAAAGGATTATAATCTATCTGGGTATGAACGATAATGCGTCTCTCCAGGAGCCTTACGGCCCCCCAGGTGGTGAACCCAGAGCGGAAGAGTCCTCTTATGTAGAGGATGCGCAACCGAAAGAGCGTACCAGAGCCAGTATAGTTATTGCCTTGCGGGAAACTGCGGAAACTGTCCTACTGGCTTTAGTTATCTTCCTCCTCAAGGTGGAGGGCTCCAGTATGGAGCCCACTCTCCATTCGGGCCAGTATTTGCTGGTCAACAAGCTCCGCTATTTTCACGTCGATGCTCAGAAGTTTAGCAAGCTCCCGCCCATCCTGAACGTGGTTGGTAAAGCCAGCATTACTCCCTTTGGCCAGCCGCAGCGGGGCGATGTCATCGTGTTTCACTCTCCCCGAGACCCAGGCCGCGATTTTATCAAGCGGGTGGTGGGTGTGCCCGGGGATGTGGTGGAGATCAGAGGTGAGCAAGTGTACGTAAATGGTCTCCCTCTGGAGGAGCCTTATATAGCCGCTGGGCCTGTCTACTCCAGGGAGGCTGTCACTGTAGCAGAAGACAACTTCTTTGTTCTGGGCGACAATCGCAACAACAGCAGCGACTCCCACGTTTGGGGATCGGTGCCCAGGGTGAACATTATTGGCAAGGCTTGGCTCTCCTATTGGCCCGCCAGTCAGTGGGGGCCGGTGTCGAACTACAAGGTAGAGGCGGGGCCTAGCCAGTCCTTCCAGGGGAAGGACCAGCCCAAGTAGTTCGACAAGGCCTGTCCTGAGCAGGGTCGAAGGGCCCACTACAAGCAGTTCGGTCCGCCTGAGGCGGATCACTACAAGTCTTGTCCTGAGTTTACCGAAGGGAAGGAGGGGTTCTATGAGCGTATCGGTAGGGGATATCCTCAGAGAGACTGGGGCTCTGTTAGACGGGCACTTTTTGCTGACCTCTGGTCGCCACTCCCCTCAGTACCTGGAAAAATTCCGTATCCTTCAATACCCACAGTTCACTGCCCAGGTGTGCCAGGCTATAGCTGATCGCTTCCGTGATAGCGGTGTCCAGGTTGTGATTGGCCCCACTACCGGCGGTATCATCGTCAGCTACGAGGTGGCGCGCCATCTAGGGGTCAGAGGCATCTTCGCCGACCGTGTCGCAGACTCTCGGAACGGAGATGGGAGCGCCAGGATACTGACCCGCGACTTCGCCATCGAGCCAGGAGAAAAAGTGCTGGTGGTTGACGATGTGCTCACCACGGGAGGGTCGATCCAGGAGGTTCTGGATTTGGTTAGGAAGGTGGGCGGAGAGATAGTAGGAGTGGGGGTTATGGTGGAGCGAAGTCAGACTCCCCCCTCCTTTGGCGGCGTGCCCTTCTTCAGTTGGCAGAAGCTCTCTATCCCCAATTACTCTTCAGAGGAGTGCCCTCTGTGCGCCCAGGGTACACCCCTATCGAAACAGGGTGGTTCCTAACCGCTAGTCTATTCAACTTCGGAGCCGAAGGCGCTCCCAACCGCCTCAAGTTTGCCTTTTCTTGGGTTATACTATATAAGTGCTTAACGGCTACCGCATTTTACTCTGACCTCATTGGAGGGCAGTATGAGCAGTCTACTTCAAAAGGAATTTCAGTACTACCTTGCCCATCAGGATGAGATGGTCGAGGAATATAATGGTAAGTTTATCGTCATCAAGGACGAGAAGGTCTTGGGTGCCTATGACGATGAACTTACTGCTATCTCTGAAACTCAGCAGGCGCATAGTCTGGGGACGTTCTTAGTGCAGAAGGTCTCTCCCGGTGATAGCGCATATTCCCAGACGTTCCACTCTCGCGTGGTGTTCTCTTAATGGCAGAGCCGTCTCGGAGTTTCACTACGACCTCCAACGGTGGCCTGATGAATACGCTGATCAATCGCTGTGGCGTCTCACAGGCTTTTGATCCTAGTAGGGGTGGGACACCGCCAACTATAGCGGAATTTGACGCTATCTGGGACACAGGCGCAACGAACAGCGTC
>JAENIT010000058.1 GCA_016844365.1 Dehalococcoidia bacterium | reverse complement strand
CCATGGCCGACCCCGCTCCATCGCACTACCCTGACCATGGGGGAGGCGATGCGCTCGATGTTGTCCGCCTCCTCTCTGAGAATGTAGCCCGAGTTGCCCTCCGCTTTGGGATCGGCGGCAATAATGAGCGTCGGGACATTGATTCGCTTCAAGTACTCTTCACAGGTAAAGGCGAAATCGCGATTATCTGTCAGGAGCCGGGTAATGGCATCCTCCGAAAATTGTCGCGTTCGCACTATTTCCGCCTCGATCTCCTGATCGTTACGGCCGGCCTCTCGCATCTCCTTGCGAAGCTCGTCATCAGAACGGCGTTTTCGGGCCAGAGCGTTCGGCAAATTGGTCACGAAGGCGTTGATCATCTTCCAGTAGACCGGGTCTCCGAGCAAAACCTTCGAGAGGTCCTGATGATAGTCCGCGGCCATTACAGTGCCGATGCAGCCTCCCCAGGAGTTGCCGGCATACAGGGGCCGTTTTAATCCTAACGCGCTTATCAGTTGGTGCATGTCCTCAGCAAAATCCCGGAGCCGATACCCCGTGACCGGCTTATCGGACTCTCCATGTCCACGATGGTCGGGAGCGATGATGTGGTACTCATCCTGCAACTGCTCAGCGAGCCAACGCCAGCTCTGCGCCCAACTGGTCCATCCATGCACCAACAGCAGGTCTGGATTGCCAGGTCGCCCCCACTCCAGGTAATGCATATTGATCCCGTTGACCTTGACGAATCCACCTTTATCAGCGTCAGCCATGTTCGTTTCCTCCCTACGTAGAGTTCAATATCCGAGCAGAGCCAATCTTGGCAGGCTGCTGCTTCAGCTACGGTGTCATGAAACGCCGGGCGCGAGACCACTCGATAGCCGTCCCATCCCCCTGCACTCGTGGCCTCACCCGCCAGTAATAGGTCGCGCCGGGCTCCAGGCGAGAGCTGGTGGATACAGAGTAGCTGTTGGGCGGAACGGTGACACCGCCGTGGCGCATCTCCCAGTAAACTGATGCCGTCGCTGTGGCCGGGTCGGTGTTGAAGGAGGAGTCTTTGCTTAGCTGCACCTCATAGTAGAAGATCGATGGATCGCTATTGCTCCACACCACCGTTGGCGTGGTGGTCGACACTACCCCTCCATCCACCGGTGATACCAGCGATACGGTGTCGATCCTGGGAGGAGGCATACGGAAAGTCCATGTCTCTGACCAGGCGCTCCAGGACGGGTGGTCGGAGCCGATGGAGGTGGTGGACGGAGAGGTTCGCACTCGCCAGGAGTAGCTCATCCCCGGCAGCATCCCGTACCACGCGGGCGGCGCTGGTATTGTGAAGCTCTCCGCCGCGCTGCCGATTATCAGGTTCACGCCAGCGCCGTCATTATTGGCCGGATTGACCTGGAGATGCACCTGCTTAGCTCCCGATGGGACCTTCCACCTAAGGGTTGGCCCCAGGGTGGGCAGAAGGCTGCCGTTGCCGGGGCTGGAGGGAATCGGAAGTGTTGAGCTAGCCCCCACCTTCGGCATATTCTTCAGGGCCTCGAAGGCTGATCGGTAGCTCCCACTGCTCCTGATGATGGAGTAAAAACGCACTTGGTCGCAGGTGTCCCGGAAGGTGTCGGCGCCGAAGTCGAAGTTGAACATGAACATGGGCCCCATCCAAGGCCAGTTGGCGGCGGCGTACTGGTAGGACCCGACCAGGTTAGCGGACTGGGCGCTGCTGCTCACCTTCATCTGGTTGAAATACCCGAGGTCGCAGCTATGTCCCTCCTCGGCTGGGTCCACTATCCAGCCGAACTCTGTAGCCCAGACGGGTTTATCTACCTGCCCCCAGACCTCCATCATCTGGCGCTGCTGCTCCGCTCTACGGAAGTACAGGCCGAGGGCGAACTCGGCCACGGAAGCTGGGGTATCGTAGGAGTAGGAGCCACCATAAGGGTGAGAGCCCACGGCGTCCAAGTAGGCCGCGTAGCCGTCGCTGGGGTTTCGGTCCTGATTGGGGTCGAAGAGCTTAGCCAGGAAGTAGAGGTCGCCCATGACGGGGCCCGATGTAGCCCCACCGGCGGTGGAAAGCCCCCCCGACACCACTACAGCGCTTGAGTCTGCCGCCTTTATCCTCGGGTACGCCGCCTTCAGCATCTCTCCGTAGCGGACCGGGTCCGGGTCCAGGCCGCCCCATTCGTAGTAGAGGTTGGGCTCGTTCCAGATCTCGTACGCCTGTGCCCGGCCCTTGAGGTACGCGGCCAGAGCGAACATGAAGTTTCCCAAGTCCGCATTGTTGACTGGTGGAGCGTTTCTAGCTCCCGGCGCGCTGGAGGCCCAGTCGGGAGGGTCGTCGACCCTCACCAGGATGTTGAATCCATTCGATACAGCCTTGTTGATGGTGAAGTCCAGATTACTAAATCGGTAGTCGCCCCTAGAAGGCTCCAACTCCTTCCAGCTTGCGAGGTACTTGATCCACGTAAAGCCCATGGCCTTAACGTCATCGAGGCGGTCCCAGCTAGCGTTAACCCCATAAGCGATGCCTGGGGTGACAGCCCTAGCAGTGGAGGCGTTTCTGACTGCATCTGTAGACACAAGAGCAGTAAACAAGCACAGGAAAACTAGCAAACCTCGGTTTCGCAACACTCTATTCACCCATTCCTTTCTGACACACTACCGTACACTAGCACTCTCAAGATTCTTTTTGGGCAAGAATAGGGCAAGAGACTTGTTATGAGGACTCCCCCTGTTCTTCTCAACGCGCTCAAGGAACGGTGAAGCCTGGCGATCGATCTTATAGGACATTTCACTTCCATTCGCGGAGCGATGAAGAGACCCGCAGCGTATCTAGAACCCATCCCTATAACTTCGTTGTGAGTGAAGAGGGACTAACCGTTAGACCGTGGGCACCAGTTCACGACGGCAGTGGGGGCAAACTAATGCACGCACACGGATGAGTTCATCACAGTACGGACATCTTCGCTGCGCGCCCTGAATTTTGTGATTAATCCCCTCAGCTGTTTGATAGGCGTCAACAAACCCGTATACCCACACGACTGGGATCGTCAAGGGAGCTAGAATCAGTAACGGAGAGTCGACGAGAATCCCAACCCAGTAGCTGAGGACCGAAAGAACCCCCAGTACAACATAGAACAGCATCATGCCAATACCCTTCGCAATCTGGCCATTGTAAATCTGTCCTGCGCCACAAACGAGAAGCGAAAGGAGCAATGCGAGGCCTGAATTCCGCTCAGATGAAGGGATACTAATGAAATCTTCTCCAAAATCTGCTCCCACCGCATTATCTGTGAGCTGCGCACGATAGACTCGGCCTGGAGAGAGGGCAGTGACTGCCCCCAGTATCAAAAGTGCCAGTGGTAGCAACAATTCGATAGCTGAGCCTGTCCCGGATTCGTCGTAGGCAATAGAAATGAGGCTCGTCGAAACAGCCACCGCACAGAAAAATGCGACAATACCAATCAGTTTCACCAACGCACCCGGTGGTGGGGTAGGCATCCACATAAATTGGACTAGAGCAACTCCGATCACCCCCGCACCCATAACCGCCGACGGGAGCCAAATAATTGAATAACTCAGGACGGTGAACAAAAAGAACCCCGCCAATATCAAGATACTTGCCCCGGCCAAGGCGTATAGGTGCAGTCCTCTGGTACAGAGCAGGGCCCAAACAGCGGCAGAGCAAACTGCTCCAGCGCTGAAGGCCAAGAATATGTCCAGTGGTGCACCTAATCCCGAGAAGAGATGACTCGGTAGCCATAAAATCACACCAAAGACAAAACCTGACATCGCCCACCGAAGGGAAATCCAGATGTCAACTCCGTGTGGGTGGGTACCAGCCGCGAACGGGGGCAGCGTGCCTGCCGCAGAGGTGATGACCGTGGCAACCACCGCCCCGGCGAACGTCATTATTGCTGCCCCTTGTAAAGCTGCCCGCCAACCCAGCCCGGACGTTAACGCAGTTATTAACGCTAATGACATCGCAAAGCATATACAGAACACGCTGGTAGCAATGAAAGATCTCCACATGGGGAGAATAAAGGAAGTCCCCGGCATGTGCGTTGGAATTACGAGACCGACAATTGCTGCGTAAAGGAACATGCCGAAGCTCAGCAGGAATGTAAGGAATGCTTGACTTAGCCCTGCCAAGACTAGCCCGAAGACGGCTGCAACCCCCAAACAGATGATCATCCTCGCGGGGTTGGAGCGGAACACAGGCAAGTAGGACAGTCCGTAACCGACCACGCCAAAGGCAACAGCAATCCAGGCGCTCCCCCAGTATTGCAATCGGTTAAACCCGAATTCCGCCGTTACCGGTATCGCAAGAATGGCTAGAACCCCGACCACGACCCCCAGTCCAAGACCGGCGATACCCGATGTAACGACAGCTCCCCTCACATCTGGGGGAAAAGTAGTGGCAGTGCCAGCATCTATTTCAGCCCCGCAAACTGCGCATTCCTTGATTCCTGCGCGATTGTGGCCCCCACAAACTGTGCAGTACATGTCGGCCCCCTTGGCAAGGTACGGCTGCCTATTGGCAGTAACGATTATTGCTGTCAGCATTCATCCGGAATTCCCCATATCAAGCTTGCTTCGGTCAAAGACCGGCGCCACTCGACCATTGAAGATTAGTAGTAACAAGATAGCGTGTCAAGTGAGCTCCGTCCGCTTTATTTTACGTTTTCCCTCGCCCAGCAAGTGCTCAACTTCTCTAATAACCCGCTCCTGTGCCCTCACGGATCACACCAGAACCGAAACCTTCACCACTTTATCAGTATCGAAGGGGATGGGTTTGCCGTCTTCTTTAAGAACCTCCAGCACGAGAGTAATAGACTCTAACGTCATCTCAATGGCTTCTTCAATGGTATCGCCCTGGGATCCAGCGCCTGGCAGCGTCGGGACATCCGTCCAGTAGCCACCCTCCTCGGCTTTATGTACGATAACTAAATATTCGCGGGTTTCCATTGGCGTAGATCCTTAAAGCAAGTTCTCAAACTCTTCCACAGTGAGCCCAGCAGCTTTAATCTTAGCCATTAAGAGGCCGACTCGCACTGTCCGATGTCGTGGTATGCTAATGGTGGCCCGCTCATCGTGTTTAAGAACGTAATGGCTCCCAGATTCTCGAGAGACATAATACCCCATTCTTTGAAAAGCATGGATAACCTGATCGGGGTGCAGGTCTCTTAGTCGCCTACCATCAGCCAAGACGGCTAGCCCTGTATAAAGTTATAACTGAAAATCACACTATCCTACTATCTCGCCTAGCGACTTCGGGTGTGGCTGCACAATCAGCCTGTCATCCACCACTAGTAAGGGCCGCCGAAGGAGCCTAGGCTCCCTCGCCATCCACTCCAACATCTGCTCATCATGGAAGCGGGTTCGAGGCCGTACTTCTTCACACTGGGGCTTCGGGATGCGAAAATGTCCGATACGGGACGGTCGGCGGCCAGAACCCGCAGCTCATCGGCGGTGAACTTGTCGCGGAAGAAGTCCCGCTCCGAAAACTCACTTGTTATCTCTGAGAGCGCCGCCCTCACCTTCTGGCACTGGCTTCAGCTCTTCCACAAGTATAGCGTTATCTCTTTAGGCATCGCTTCCTGCCCCTTTATCACCCGTTGTTAGCTCAGATTTGTCCGACTCGCCGATGAAGTAGATTGCCTTGATGAAACAGGGTGTTTCTGATAGTATAAGCCTTGGTCGGGGCGTAGCGCAGTCTGGTAGCGCACTTGAATGGGGTTCAAGAGGTCGCTGGTTCGAATCCAGTCGCCCCGACCATTAGTTATCAAAACTCCATCCAAATACGCCACAGTCGCCTACACTTTGCGCACGGGCCCGGGGTAGCGAGCTACTTGCGCGTCGCAGGTGAGAAGCGTGATGCCCTCGGTGAGGGCCTGTGCCAGCAGCAGGCGGTCGAAGGGATCTTTATGCAAGGGAGGCAAGCCGTCAACGTTCACCGCATGCTGGCTGGTGATGGGAAGCTCGGTATAACCGTTGTCGAGCAATCCCCGGCGCAGCAGACGCGGCTCGACGCGAAAGTCTTCCCGTCCCAGGGTGTTCTTGATGGCGATCTCCCACAGGCTGGCGGCGCTGAAGAGGAGTTCATTGTGCGGGTCGTTCAGGAACCTGCGCGCCGCCGCAGTGAGCCGCTCGGGCTGGCCGGCCGCCCACAGCAGGACCTGTGTGTCCAGCAGCAGCTTCACGCCTCGTTCCCGAGCAGGGCCGCGATCTCGGCTTCGCCCATGCGGTCGAAATCTTCGGGCACGGCAATCTCGCCCGCCAGGAAGCCCAGCCGTTGTGGCGCCGCGGGGGCCTCCAGCGCCGTGACCTTCACCATGGGCTTGCCCGCCTTGGCGATCACGAACGACTCACCCTTGACGGCCTGATCGACCAGCTTCGAGAGGTGGGTCTTGGCATCATGCATATTGACAATGACCATAGCGACCTCCACAGACTAAGTCTACGGGACTAAGTATACCCCGCCGTCCGCACGCCGTCAACCGGAAGTCGAATCCTCCCCATGAGCAGCCCCTACATGATGCCCTGCTTGAGGGCAAGTGCCTTGTCGCGGTGCAGTCCTTCTTGATGGAAGCGGGGTTCAGTTGGGTAGGGGGGACACCAGTAGCCCAGACCAGTTCCACCCTATCCTCCCATCATCTCTCCATAGAACCCCTTGAGGGACTCTCCTAGCTCCCGAAGCCTCTTATCAACCCTATAGTTTATCGTCCCCTCGGGATATGAGCCATCGGAGCTTCGTTCCCCGGCTTGAAGGCCGGTCAATATCTCAATGCCCTCGTCGATGCTTTTGACAGCATATATATAGAAGGACCCCTCTTTGACTGACTCAACGATGTCTTCTCTCAGCACCAGGTTTCTCAGATTCTGATGAGGTATGATCACTCCCTGTTCGCCGGTAAAACCCTTGACCCGGCACACGTCGTAAAAGCCCTCGATCTTCTGGTTCGCGCCGCCGATGGGCTGGATCTCTCCCTTCTGGTTCACAGAGCCGGTAACTGCGATGTTCTGCTTAATGGGCGCTTCCGCCAGGCTAGAGAGTATCGCATACAGCTCCGTGGACGACGCGCTGTCCCCCTCCACACCCTCGTATGACTGCTCGAAGCATATACTGGCGGAAAGGGAGAGCGGTTTATCCTGGGCATACTTCCATCCCAGGTACCCGCTGATAATAAGAACTCCCTTGTCGTGAATCTTGCCGCTTAGCTGGCTCTCCCGCTCGATGTTCACCAACCCTCTGCGCCCAGCGAATGTCCGCGATGTAATACGGACCGGCCTCCCGAAACTGAAGTCGCCCAATTCGTAAACCGAGAGCCCGTTAACCTGCCCCACTACCTCACCCTCCACATCCACCATTATGACGCCCTCAGCAATTAGCTCCCGAAGCCTCTCCTCTATCAGGTTAAGACGGTAAAGCTTTTCCTTGATAGCTTTCTTTACGTGTTCGCCAAAGATCATAGGACTCTGGTCTTTTCGCGCCCAATAATCCGCCTCAAAAAGCACGTCTCGAATTACACCGAACCGAGCGGACAACTTGGCCTGGTCAGATACTAGCCAGGTGCTGTACTCCAGGATCGCGGCGACTCCGCTGCGGTCAGAATGGAGGAGATTGCCACTCTCTGAGATGCCACAAATGAAGCAGGAATAGGCACTTACGTTCTCCGGGGTAAGATCGATTTGGGAGTCGAACTCGGCCTTAACCTTGAAGAGCTCCCAAAAGTCCTCCTGGTCGTAGGCCGATAGCATACGGTAAAGGACCTCGTCGCCCATTACTATGATTTTCAGGTCCAGAGGCAAAGGCTCGGGCCTTAAGGGCTGTGGCCCCATGAAGCCCAAAGACTCCGCGGGCTCCTCCACACTGATCTCTCTGTTGCGGATAACCCTTTTGAGGCCCTGCCAGACTGCCGGGATCACCAACAAGTCTTTAGCGTTTAGGACAATGTATCCGCCATTGGCCAGGTGTATGGAGCCTGCTTTAATCATGGTGTGATCACTAAAGTAGGTGCCCATAAAGGGGCGTCTCTCTATCCTACCGAAGAGGTTGCTCCAAGTGGGATTGGACTCGACGATCACTGGCGCAGACTGGCCTCCGCTGTTGTCCACCAGCACGTTTACTTCAAAGGGTAGAAAGGGGTTGCGCAGAAGGGTGGGGAATGGCATAGCCTCCTGTTTGGGTGACAAGGGCGGTTGACCCACACTCTCTTTGTCTCTGAACAGATCCAGGTTGTCCAGGGTAAATCCCTTGAGCGACTCTAGATAGACCATCACTTCTCTTATATCCGCATACTCAGTGAGCAACTGGTGGAAGACGACATTGAGCCTCGCTTCAGCCACACTCCTGTCCAGCGCTTTGACCCTCTCAATCACACTCCTCTCATTGGTCCTCAACTCCTCCATAGCTACTTGCACTCGCTCTAGGACTTTATCTCTCTTCTCTTCCAGGGACCTTTGCACATCTTCCCCTAGGGCCATAAACTCTTCTGGGGTCAATGGCTTGCCTTCTACCAAGGGTATTACGTTCACGCCCACGGGAGTGAACTGGATGCCGAAGTTCTCCGCTCGCGCATCGTGCTCCAGAGTCTGCGTTACGTTTTGATGCCGGGATCTGCCATCCTCATCCACTTCTCGCCGCTGAGCCAAATACTCTTCGCTGGCAAATACCTTGGGAATCTCTTCCTGGACTGTAGCAAGCAACTCTCTCATTTTCTGCTGAAAGGACCTGCCTCGCCCCGGGGGAAATCGAACACTTTTGGGTCTATCGGGATCGGTGAAGCTGTGCACATAACACCAATCAAAGACGGGGAATTGAGCTCCCTGTTGCTGCCGATCAGCTATAACGCCCTCCAGATGACTCTTGATTGCCGAAGCCTTACCCGTGCCCGTGAGACCGGTTACAAAAAGATTATAGCCTGGCTTATCTATATCCAACCCGAACTGAATGGACTTTATGGCCCTCTCCTGGCCAATGAATGTCGTCGGAGGGGTCAGCTCGTCAGTGCACTCAAATGCGAATATATTCGGGTCGCACTTCCACCGCAGCTTTTCCCAGGGAACCTCAAATTTTCTTATTAGCTCAGGGGATGCCATCCGTCACCTCGTCACTACAAAATGCGTTGGGCTGCTGGGTAAGTCACAATGTAATAAGGCCTTACACTCTCTTCTGGAAACGAGGATACCAGAGCCTATGGACAACGCGCAAATACAGGAAAAGTTATAAACTTCACAATATTGACAAGGCTGAGCGTACTTGTTATATGTGCCGTAGGTCTAAACTGAAATCAAGCGTCTTTTAGCGAATACAGGGGAG
The DNA here is from genome assembly GCA_016844365.1 of Dehalococcoidia bacterium. The sequence continues at coordinate 860 of JAENIT010000058.1, read as the reverse complement.
GAGTGACACTATGGCCAATATTCGGTTACTACTCACAGCAGGATCGGTCTTAATGCTGGCTTTACTGCTAGCCTGCAGTCCCTCGGCAACGCCACCGGGCGAGAAGGGGGCTACTCCGGTGGAGAAGACAGCTCCAGGGGAACAGGCCGCTCCTACCGAAAAAGCCCCCAAACGGGGCGGAATTCTGAGCGTCTCTAATAGCGGTAACTCCTGGCACACCCAGGACCCTGCCTTGGGGCTAGTGCCGGGTAGCATCTGGATGCGCGCAGGCTCCCGGATCATCGATCGGAACATTGAGACCTATGAGCTGGAGCCCGCTGCTATCGAATCCTGGGAGTTCTCCCCAGACGGCAAAGAGATTACCATGCGTGTGCGCAAAGGGATGAAGTTCCACAACAAGCCCCCGGTAAACGGCCGAGAGGTGGAGGCCAGGGACATAGTATACTCCATGAAGAGCAATGCGGGCCTCCAATACCCAGGCTACCCCAAGGTGCGCTTTCTCCCAGGATCAGACTACGACGCTATGGTGGACGCCGTGGCCGTGGACAAATACACGGTGAAGGTAACCTTAAACAGACGCTCCTACTCCTTCCTCCACGCCATAACCAACGGCCGCCACAACCACGTATTGCCCGACGGGCTGAGGGAGGAGTTCGGGGGCTTGGAATCCCTCCTGGATACCAACAAACTACCTCAGCGGGCCATAGGCTCTGGCCCCTTTGTGGTCAAGAAGGTGGACAACCTGATAGAAGCGGTGTTTGAGCGGCACCCGGATTACTGGGAAAAGGGGAAGCCATACCTGGACGGCATAAGGGGGATTTGGCTACCGGACCGGAGCACTGAGCTGGCAGCCTTTGTTG
>JAENIT010000057.1 GCA_016844365.1 Dehalococcoidia bacterium | reverse complement strand
CACTTGATAGATCGGGTGAACCAGGCCCTTCGCCAGGCGCGGTATGACTCAAGCGTAAGCTCCAACCTGGCCCGGCACTTCCGCGCCGTGGGCCTGGTTGACGTGCAGAGTCGCGCCCATTTGGGGCACATCCGAACATTGCGCGAGCACCCCTTCTGGCGTGATAGCCTGAGGGGTCAGATTCAGGGCGCAGTGTCTGCTGGGTTGCTAACTGCTGCAGAGGGGCAAGCCCTCTCCGCAGATATCGAGGAGCTTGATCGCCGTGGGGAGTTCAACCTGTGGCACATCCTCCACACCGCGGTGGGCACTAAGGGGGGGTGAAGAATCCGTCGGTTCCTGTTGGACCGGCTCGACAATCTTCTGGAAGAATCCACCAGTTGGTGGTAACATATTCTCATGAGCCAGACTTGCGCGAAATGGGGATGTAAGACCGCCGCGACCTTCGAGAAGCCACTCTGCTACGACCATTGGCTTGAGTGGGATGCGTGGGATTTAGAAGAGTGCAATCGTTGTCATTGGTTCTACGCAGATGGCTTTGATAGCGTAGCGTATTATGAGGGAGAGTGGGAGAAGGAATTCCCATACCTTTGTACTGACTGCCTAGGGATCATCTGTGAGCAAGCGGGTGAACCTAAACCGTATTCAGGCTATACACCGAAGGATCGGCCCATTTCAGTTCACGCCCCACTAAGACACCTTGCCCGATACGTCTACATACTGAAACTTGTCGATTATACGTTTTATGTTGGACAAACCACGGACTTAGTTATCCGACTACAGGAACATAGAGAAGGTAAGCAGCGTCAGACTAGGGGTAAGAATCCGAAGCTGGTCTATTTTGAGGATTATGTAGGAATGAAGCAGGAGGTCGACGAGCGAGAGAAGGAGCTAACCGATCTTAACCAGACTGGGTTTGGGCAGCGTCGTCTGCGTGTATTAATCGAACGATTTCGCGCACCCTTGAAGCTACTGGACTTGGATGCCTAAGTGTTCAAGAGCCTTCCTATTGCCATACTCTCCCGCCTCTGGTAATGTCAAGGTATAGGAGGCAATGCAAACCGGTTATTAAAGGGGTGTGATAGGATGAAAGCTCGGCAAATCACCTCAGTCGGGGAATTAGGGGACACATTTGTTATCAAGGTACGATCTGTTAAAGAGGTCAAGAAAGTTCTGCTGATGGGTAAGGGCGAGTTCGCACAGATATGGACAGTTCTGGACGCGAAGCCGTTCGACTGGGACCTCCGGAGGCGTATTTTCGACATTGAAGGGGAGATTCTACAAGCCTCTAGCAAACCCTTCGTGGAATTCCGCCTCATAAATCTGGCAGAGGTCGATGAAGAGCAGAGGCCATTCTTGCTGCCTCAAGCAGCGACTGTCCTGTACGAGAGACAATAATCCGAAGCTATTCCTTCCCTCTTGCCACACTTCGCTGCCTCTGGTAATGTCAACGTATCAGCGGATGTTTTGGTGTGGAAGGAGTCGAGATTATGATAACCCCCAAGGACCGAAGGGATCTTATAGAGAAGCTCACGGCCAATCGCAAGGCGTTTCTGGAGCTGGCCAAGAGCCTGTCGGAGCCTCAGTTAGTAACACCCCACAAGGAGGGGGATCGCTTCCCCAAGGGGATGCTCCTCCACGCGGCGGAGGCGGAGAGAAGCTACGTTGACCGCTGGGCCAGGCGAGCGCGAGACGAGGACTCGCCAGACTTGAATAGCCGCTCCGAGGCTCCCGGCGAGGCCGCCCTGTACAATGAGGCAGAGAGCATGAGCCGGGAGGAGCTGTTACAGCGCCTGAATGACGCTCGGGAGAACACCCTGAAGTTCATCGCTGAGACCAGCGATGAGGAGTTCGATCGGGTGGGGCGCAACACCCCCTTTGGCGACCTGTCCGTGCACCAGTTCCTGAAGTCCCTCTACCGCCACGACCAGATGCACATCGACGAGATCCAGGGCAAGGAATCGGCCTACGTGGTTACCACCACGGATGGGCGGAGGCTGTAAGAAGACGTACGGCGTCGTTTGCGAACCAAAAACCCGCTCATGGTTCGACAGGCTCACCTCCGCCTTGCGGAGTCCGATAAAGTCGGACACGAACGGGAGATTATTCCGTTCGTCCTGAGCCTGTCGAAGGACCGCGCGGGATTATAGGGATAGGTTACTTCCCCGCCCGCTCTTTCGCACGAGTCAGGGCATCTGTGACGGCGGGGACGACCTGAGCCCAGTCTCCCACGATGCCGAAGTCGCAGTTCTCAAAGATCTCCGCTTTGGGATCGTTGTTGATTCCCACCACAATCTCCGCCTTCTGGACGCCTATTATGTGGTTAAAGGCCCCCCTCACGCCTACAGAGATGTATAGCTGAGGAGCCAGGACTTTGCCGGTCAGCCCTATCTGGTGCTGGCCAGGGAGCCAGCCCACATCGCCGACCCTCCGAGTGCTGCCCAGGGGCGCTCCGAAAAGGTCGGCCAGCTTCTGGACTACTGGCAGGTTCTCAGGGCCACCTATTCCCATCCCCACCCCTACGACGGTTCTGGCGCTGTCCAGGCCCACTATGGCCATACCCAGGTCTCTGGGTGCGCCTTCCATTGTAGTTCTAGCGGGACGTATGTCCCTGGGCGACATCCGCTCGATCACGGTCTCCCGATTCCAGTCTGGCTCCAGCTTGGTCAGGGTTCCTGCCCTGACCGTAGCCATCTGCGGGACTGTGCGGGAGAGGATAGGGGCCACCACGTTGCCGCCGAAGGCCGGCTTGAGCTGCACCAATCGGCCCTCTCCGTCGATGTCCAGCCCCACGCAGTCGCCGGTGAGTCCCAGACCCAGGCGGGCGGCGACTCTGGGTGTAAAGTCCCTGCCCCTAACCGTAGAGGGCACCAGCACTATATAGGGCTTGTGGGCGGTTATAGCCTCGGCTAGGGCGCCGGCGTAGGCTTCAGGAGAGTAATGAGCCAGGGCGTCGTGCTCAACCAGGTACACCCGGTCAGCGCCGTGAGCCGTCAGAGTTCTGGCGTGAGATTCCAATCCGTTCCCGATGAGCACTGCCGCCAGTTCACCGTCTAAAGTATCCGCTAGCTCGGCCCCCTTGCCCAGCAGCTCCAGGGACGCCCCTCTCACCTGATTCTGGACTACCTCGGCCACCGTCCAGACAGCCCTGCCGTTACCACGGCCGTTCGTATCGCGCTTCTTGGCCCGCTTGGGCAGGGTGTCTTGCCGCTTCCACGGGCCAAAGACCCCCTTCGACACCAGGTACTGGGCCAGCTTTTCGGCGGCCTCTGTAGGATTATCTCCATCGATCACCATCTTCTCTCGAGTGCTGCTCATTATCCGAATCTCGGCGACGGATGTGGGCGAGCCAGCCTGGCCGAAGATGGATGGGTCTGGAGACAAGTCAGCCGCTGTCATTATCTCTATCGGGCGCTCTCTGGCGGCGGCCAGGGCGCTCTCTTCAGCGCGAATGGGGGTGTTGAGGCGCTCTTGTGTCATGACAAGGACCGGCAAGCGGCTACGGATGGTCTCGTACCCCTCGTCGGTCTCCCGTTCCACGGTCACCTCGTCCAGGGACGAGTTAAACTCGATCTTAATGGCCCCAGAGATTTGGGGGATGTCCAGAAGCTCCGCCACCTCTGGCCCCACCTGTCCGGTCTCGGCGTCGACGCTGAACATCCCTAAGAGGAGCAGGTCGAACCCCTCCTTCTTTATTGCTAGAGCGAGGGCCTTGGAAGTAGCGAGAGTGTCGGAGCCGGCGAAGGCCATATCCAAGAGGTGGATGGCCTTGTCCGCGCCCAGGGCCAGGCACTCCACCAAGGCGTCCTTGGCCTGGGGTGGCCCCATGGTCATCGCCACCACCTCAGCGCCGTGCTCCTTTTTGATGCGAATGGCCTCAGTGATGGCCCGGCGATCGAAGGTGTTGATGCCCAGAGGAACGCCTTCCCTAATGACTCGCTTGCTCTCCATATCGAACTTGAGGTCTGCTATGGTGGGGACCTGCTTAATGCATACTACTATCTTCATATCGCTCCGTCCGCGCTTATTATTTGTTAGTGGATTACAGAATATCGAATTCAGTCCTGGGTGTCAAGGGAAGAGTGTTGCCTGAGGCTCTCGAAGGAAACGATTGGACAGGCTCTTCAACAAGGCATGGTGGACGCATCGGCCCGTGGCAAAGACAGATGACTGAGCGTTCTCGCATCGTTGGGTGAAAATAGCTTTGACCCCAGGGGACACCCCCTGCTATTATCTAGGCGTCATCGATGTCCCAACAAGGAGGCGGCGATATGGCTAAGAAGAGAGTCACATTCCCATGCGGCGCGATAACCCTGGAGGGTGTTCTGGACCTCCCCGATGGCCCGGGGCCTCATCCTGCGGTGGTGGTGTGCCATCCCCACCCTCGAATGGGGGGGTCTATGGACAACAACGTGGTAGACGCCGCGTGTGACGGTCTGGGCCACGCGGGCATCGGCTCCCTGTGCTTCAACTTTCGAGGGGTGGAGGGCAGCCAGGGCTCCTACGGCGACGGCATCGGCGAGCAGGAGGACGTGGCGGCCGCGATATCCTTCCTCGAATCACAGCTTGCTGTAGACTCCCAGCGCATCGGCCTTGCCGGCTACTCCTTCGGGTCTGGGGTGAGCGCCGCCGTTGCGCCCGGCGAACCCAGAGTCAAGGCCCTGGCCCTCGTCGCGCCCTCGGCGAGGCTGGGGGAGCAGGAGGGCAGCCCTCTCTCGGGTTATGCGATGCCCAAGCTCATCATGACCGGTTCCTTCGACAACTTCGCCGCCGCGCCGGGAACTCCCGCATTCCTGGACTCCCTCCCCGAACCCAAGGAATTCCACCTGGTGGACGGCGCCGACCACTTCTGGAACGGCTTCGAGATGGAGATAGTGGAGAAGGTAGGGAGGTTTTTCGCGAAGTATTTGGGGAAGGAAGGCCAAGGGTAAAGAGAGGCAAGGGATTGCGTTATATTGCGTTATAATGAAGGCTAGAGCGTACAAGCTGTGCTAGTCACTGAGCTTATCTTCGGACCAGGGCGAGCGGAACACATCGCTCGACACAATGTCAGGGTGCACGAGGCGGAGGAGGTTGTTTTCGACGACCCGTTCGTCACTCGGCTTCGGAGCGGGCGGTACGGCTTCGTTGGCCAAACATTGGGAGGTCGCTATCTTATGGTCGTCCTGACTCCCAGGGGAAGTGGTGTTTATGCTGTTGTAACAGCTCGGGACGCTAGTCAGTATGAACGACGACTATACCAGCAACATCGGAGGCGGTAATAATTATGCCAAAAGAAAAGCGAGACAAACCAGCCACTGAAAATCGGGCGAAAAGCCGTATCCCCACCTTCAAGACCATTGAAGAGGAGGCCGAGTTCTGGGACA
>JAENIT010000056.1 GCA_016844365.1 Dehalococcoidia bacterium | reverse complement strand
TCTCTTGTCGGGCTTAACGTGGATGGGCATAGGCCAGGTCAAGGCTAACGTCTCCTTTTTGCCGCCTACTGCCTCTGCCGCCTCCGTTGACACATCCCCAGGCCAGTGGGCCTCCATGCGCAGGGACCCATTAAACAATGGCAACGCATCTGGAGTGTCTCAACGTTTCAACGGGGAGATCAAGTGGGTGTTCAAGGGCAAACCCGGGACAGAACCCATATACGCCACGCCAGCCGTTGATGGAAACCGAGTGTATATACCCACCGGCGACAGAAGACTTGTGGCCCTGGATACTACCACCGGTAATATCGTCTGGGAGTACGCGCTGAGCGGCCCGGTGGACGCCTCACCAGCGGTGGCCAACGGTATTGTTTACCTAGGACTGAGGGATAAGCGGCTCCTGGCGATAGACGCCCAATCGGGCGAGTTCCTATGGGCCTTTGTTACGGATAACCCCATCATGGCGCCAGCAACCGTAGTGGATGGAGTGGTGTACATCGGCTCAGGGGATGGACGTATCTACGCCCTTGACGCCACCACCAGCGAGCTACGCTGGAGCTTTGACACCGGGAACTGGATCGATGGCGGGCCAGTAGTCAATGATGAAATAGTCGCAGTAGGAAGCCGGTCCGGGGGGATGTATGTACTTCGGAAGAATACTGGCGCCCCGCTTCTTTACTCTCTTACGGGGGGCGAGATAACCACTAGCCCGAGTATGGCGGACGGGACCATCTACTTCGGCTCAGACCAGGGGAGGTTCTGGGCTCTGGACACTACGGCTCGCGACACCTTTCTGGTGAGGCAGCGCAAGTGGATCGAACTCCAACTATTCCTTTGGGGTCTTGTGCCCACACCAGGGCCGCCCAAAGGCACGATATGGATGAACACAGTCAAGGGGAAGAGTAAGAAAGACAATGTTATCTTCAGCTCGCCAGCAGTGGCCGACGGTACGGTCTACGTGGGAGCCAGCAACGGGTCCGTTTACGCCTGGGACGCCCCCACAGGGGAGATGAAATGGGAATTCAAAGCAGGCGGCCCCGTGCTCTCCTCTCCAGCCGTCGCCGGCAACGTTTTATATGTCGGCTCCGACGATGGTAAGGTTTACGCCCTGGACGCGGCCACAGGACATAAGCTGTGGGAGCTGGCAACTGGGGGCAAAATCCAAGGATCCCCGGCTGTTGGCGCTGACGCCATATTCATCGCCTCCTTCGACGGCAATATGTACGCTATCCATTAGTTGATTTTTTAGTGCGGGGCTGCCATTGGAAATTGGTATAATTGGGCTCCCCAAGAGCGGCAAAACTACAATATTTAACGCCTTAACGGTGGGACACGCGGAGACCGCAGCCCATCACCCCAGCGGTCTTGAGCCCAATGTGGGCATGGTAAAGGTGCCAGATCCCAGGCTAGACAAACTAGTTGGCATCTTTTCGCCCAAGCGGGTCGCACCGGCCGAGGTGAAATACGTGGATGTGGCAGGTTCATCCAAGGGATTCGGGAAAGGTGAGGGCATTGGCGGGCCTTTCTTGAGTTACCTGGGTGGCGTAGACGCTATCATCCACGTGGTACGCTCCTTCCAAAACGATAGCATTCCTCACGTCGAAGGCAGCGTGAATCCCCATCGTGACATTGCTACTATGAACTTGGAGATGGCCTTTTCTGACATGGCGATCCTGGAGCGCAGGATAGATCGCTTGCGAGACGGGTTGAAGGCGGCAAAGCCCCAAGAACGTGATGCGATAGCCATTGAGGAGGTCTGGCTCCAGGAATTGAAGAACCATCTGGAGAACGAGGTCCCTTTACGAGAGCAGGGTCTCACGGAAGACCAGGTAAAAAAGCTCCTGAATTACTCCCTTCTTACACTGAAGCCCATCATCACCGCGATTAACATCGGTGAGGAGAGTCTGGCCGAGGCTACGGAGCTTGAGTCCCAGTATCGTGAGCGCTATGAGAGACCAGGTTGCGAGGTAGTGGCTCTGTGCGGCGTACTAGAGATGGAGATGGGAGAGATGGACCAAGCGGAAGCTCAGGCGTTTCGGACGGCCTGGGAACTGCCCACGGAGCCGGGGTTGCACCGCCTCATCCGCACCTCATACGCGCTCCTGGGCATCCACTCCTTTTTCACCGTCGGACCCGACGAGGTCAAGGCGTGGAGCGTCCCTGAGGGGACTTCTGCGCCCAAAGCGGCGGGGAAAATCCACAGTGACATAGAGAGAGGTTTCATTCGGGCTGAGGTTATAGGCTGGAAGGATCTGACTGAGTGCGGCGGTTTGGTCGAAGCCCGCCGCAGGGGCCTCCTTCGTTTGGAAGGGAAAACCTATACGGTCAAGGACGGGGACGTAATAACCTTCCTGTTCAATATCTGACTTGGGCTAACTTAGCGCATAAGGCATGCTTTTAGCTGATTTGAGAAAGGTGGCATGATGTTAGACTCAAGCTTCCCAGTAGATATGTCGGAGGTTAAGAAGCTCATCGACACCTCAGATGTGTTGCTGATACGGTTCACCACGGTACAAAAACGGCTGCTTCTGGACTTCAGGTACACCTCTCTAGGAGATGGACGCGGGGTTGAAGTGGCCCCCATGGTGACCCTCGTGGACAGGGCCCCTTCCACAGAGCAGCGCTTCAGGGAGCTGAAACAGCTGCGACCGCATCTCCCTATGCCGGACCACATAATGTCCTTCCGATGGCCCCGTAAAGTATCAAGCCTGGACGACGCCGGGATAGTGGACTGGCTCGTCCAGCGACTGTCTCGAGAGGGGTACTCCGAGGTAGGGAAGGATTGCCTTGATCTCCTGCATCAGCTACGTAGGGCCGAGGAGAATGAGCTAGTGGCGGCCATCAAGGGAGATGGCTACCACACTATCTGGGAGAGGCAGGCTTGAGCGACCTCAAATACTGGGTGGGTTTCAGTTGCGTTCCAGGCATAGGTCGGGTGCGCTTAGCTCTCTTGGAGAGGCACTTCGGTGATCTGAGCGCCGCCTGGGATGCAGATGGCTCTGAGCTGACCAGGGCGGGGTTGGACCGACGGGCTGTCGCCTCCATCCTAAACCGCCGGCCCAAGATCTCCCTGGACGAGGAGATGGAACGGCTGGAACGCTACGGCGTGCAGGTGTTAACCTGGCGCGATGACGCCTATCCATCCCTTCTCAAGGAGATAGACGACGTTCCCCCGGTCTTATACGTAAGAGGGTCCCTTACCACCCAGGACAGGACTGCTTTGGCAGTGGTGGGCACTAGACGGGCAACCCCATACGGCAAAGAGGCGGCTACCCGCCTTAGCAGCGATCTGGCGCACTCCGGCGTCACCATAGTGAGCGGCCTCGCCAGGGGTATAGACACCACGGCCCACAGGGCCACCCTAGACGCCGGAGGCAGAACTATAGCTGTACTGGCCTCTGGGGTGGATGTTATTTACCCTAGTGAGAACGCATCGCTAGCCCGAGAGATCATCCAGAACGGCGCTCTGGTAAGCGAGCACCCCCTGGGAATAAGACCAGAGGGGTCCCACTTCTTCCGGCGAAACCGGATAATGAGCGGCCTTAGCCTGGGAGTCCTGATAGTGGAAGCCGGCGAGGGTAGCGGCGCTAACATCACCGTCAAGTGGGCCCTGGAGCAGGGACGAGAGGTATTCGCTGTCCCTGGCAGCATCTTCTCTCAGGCGAGCCTCTGGACCAACCGATGGATCCAGGAGGGAGCCAAGCTGGTGACAGTTGCCAACGATATACTTCAAGAGCTGAATCTGGCGTCGGTGACAAGGCAGTTAGAGTTCACCCAGATGGTCCCAACCTCAAACCTGGAGAATCAGCTTCTGGGGTGCCTCTCCCCACAACCGGTCCATATTGACCTCTTATGCCGACAGAGTGGCCTTCCTGTAGCCACTGTGAGCAGCACTCTTACCGTGCTAGAGCTGAAGGGAGCTGTTCGCCAAGTGGGTTCCATGCAGTACGTGCTAGCCTGATGTACGGGCTGACTTTGACGGACACGTTTGGCCGCATGCCTGAGAGCGTCTACCATTGGGTACATTTAGTTCCCTTTTGACCACGATTAACCCTCACTAAGCCTTGATTTAGTCGCATAACCAGCCAATAATTGACAACTTCCGTTTTTGCTGTGCTAGTATATTGTTCTAGGGATCTTATTCAAAGAGAAGTACCCTGTGTTTTGCGCTCTGTATAAAGTAGAGCCGTTTCTGTAGCATTGGATAAACTGCAAGCGATGTCTGCTATGCATGAAGGAGCATATGCCAAGAGGAGTTATGGCTAAGGAGTTGGTCATCGTCGAGTCGCCGGCGAAAGCCAGGACCGTAGGCGGCTTTCTGGGAAGTAAATACACCGTTAAGGCGACCCTTGGGCATCTCAGGGACCTGCCTAAGAGCCGCCTGGGAGTGGATATAGAGGACGGCTTCTCCCCGCACTACGTTGTGCCCAAGGAGAAAAGGGCCGTACTCAAAGAGATCAAAGAGGCGGCGAAGGGGGCATCCGTTATCTATCTGGCTACAGACCCGGATCGAGAGGGAGAGGCTATATCATGGCACGTGGTCAAGGCCGCGGGGCTGGACGAAAGCCTGGTGCGCCGGGTGACTTTCCATGAAATCACCCGAGAGCGCGTGATAGAGGCCATCGCTCAGGCCAAGAGTATAGATATGGAGCTTGTAAACGCCCAGCAGGCGCGTCGTGTACTGGACCGTTTGGTGGGGTACTCCATAAGCCCTATTCTGTGGAAGAAGATCAGAGGCCACCTATCAGCAGGCCGTGTACAGTCCGTTGCCCTGAGGATGATTGTGGAGCGTGAGCGCGAGGTCGAGAGCTTCGTGCCCCAGGAGTACTGGAGCATCGAAGCCGAGCTTTCCAAAACCGACGTCGTCGGAAGCCTTCCAGACGCTCCCCCCGCAGAGGCTCCACAGCGGCGCAGAGGCGCTGCTAAGAAGACATCCGAAGCGTCACAGGCCGTGCCTTTCCGGGCATCTCTGGTGGGTCCTAAAGTGGACTCCCCTGGGAAGAAGCGAGGTGGCAACGACGGGAAAATCGAGATAAAAAGCCAGGAGGAGGCTGACAGGTTGGTGTCCATTCTGAAGGGAGCCGCCTACAGCGTACTTCAGGTGCGAAAGAGCAGGAGCGCCCGTAGACCTCCCGCTCCCTTTACCACCAGCACCTTGCAGCAGGATGCCTACAGGAAGCTGCGCTTCACGTCCCAGCGCACCATGGCCATAGCCCAGCAACTCTATGAAGGTCTCTCCGTGGGCAGTGATGGACACGTGGGCCTCATAACCTATATGCGCACTGACTCCACCAGGGTGGCAGATAGCGCGGTGCAAGAGGCTAGGGAATACATCCGGAGCAAATACGGCAAAGAGTACCTCCCCGACAAGCCAAACGTCTTTCTCAGAAAGGCCAAGG
>JAENIT010000055.1 GCA_016844365.1 Dehalococcoidia bacterium | reverse complement strand
TCTTAGGCTATTGGTAACCAATGTAGACTACGCGGTATAGATAGTGGGGCAGGGCACGCGTCCTGCCCCACTCTGGGTCCGTTAAGGTGGTCTTTTAAAATCTTTACCCTAGCGTCTTGGGTGTACCGGTGCAAGTGTTGTCGTCTGGCCCCTGCGCGGCTCTAGCGGCTCGCTATGAGTGCCACCACTCCAGGGTTCTCGGGCGAGTCGTCTCCCGAGTGTGCGCTCTATCTGCCGCCACTTCAGCGCATCCTCGGGCGCAATAAAGGTTATAGATTCTCCAGAGCGACCCATTCGACCGGTACGGCCAACCCGATGGGTGAACCACTCTCCCGATTCTGGGAGCTCGTAATTGATCACCTGCTCCACCCCATCCACATCCAACCCCCGAGCCGCCACATTCGTGGCTAAGAGGACTCGCACCTTCCCGGAACGGAAATCGGTCATGACCCGCTCCCGAGCGTTTTGGCTCAGGTTGCCCTGTAAAGCGGCAGCAGCGTAGCCCAGAGCGCTGAGCTGTTGGGCCAGCTTTTTCACACCATGTTTGGTCCGCCCGAAAACGATGATCGGGTGGGGGCCTTGTTGGTCAAGGAGAGTGCGTAGCGCTCCGAACTTCTTCACTGTATCTATCTCATAGACGATGTGCTCGATTTCAGGCGGCGCATGTATTGTTGCGTCCACTTGGAATACCTGTGGGTCTCGCAAGTAACGCGCTGCGGCCTGGGTAACCCAGTCGGGCATCGTGGCGGAGAACAGCGCAGTCTGCCGGTCACGCGGCGACTGAGACAGAATACGCTCCACCTGGGGGCCAAAGCCTCGGTCGAGCATCTCGTCAGCCTCATCCAGCACTAGCAGACGCAACCCTCTGAGGGATAATGTCCCGCGCTGGAGGTGGTCTATTGTGCGTCCTGGCGTGGCGATGACGATCTGTGCCCCGCCAGCGAGAGCCCGTTGCTCCGGCTCCATCGAGTGGCCTCCGTAAAGCAGGGTAACCCTCAAGTGATTGGCCCGGGTCAATAGAGTCATCACCTGCCCGATCTGGATCGCCAGTTCTCTGGTTGGGGCTAGAACCAGAGCCTGCACTGCTCGCACCGCAGGGTCACAGCGCGATAGCGCCGGGATTGCAAAGGCTAGGGTTTTCCCTGAGCCAGTACGGGCTTGCCCCACGACATCTTTGCCCTGCAGCATCGCTGGGATTACGCATGATTGGATAGGTGTTGGGCTGCTGATACCCATCCTACCGATGGCCTCTAGCAGAGAGGGGTGAAGTTGAAAGTCTGTAAAAGACAAAGTATTGGACGTTACCAAGAGTTGTTGCTCCTTAAGATGGTTTTTGGCCTAGATTGATAGGCCATGAGAGGGCGTTTGTGCATACTGGCGCGCTGACTCCTTAGATTTAAAAAAGTTGGGGCTGGTCGGTCAGCGCGAAGAGGAGAGAAGACAGAATGCTGGGGAGAATCCTGTACCGGCGCTACGGGCTGTCTGATTGCCGCCACTGGTTTCAGTATAGCACAAAATTGCGCACTTGCGATAGCTCGCTCTGGTGTAGTTGCCCATGGCTTCCCAGTTTACACGCAGTTCTAGCTGGATACGCCGCGAGGGAGCATGACTACGCTACAGATCGGCCTGCTATGAGAGGGCCTTTAGTTGGGACTGCGGCCTAACGAGTCTCACTGAGGTGTGCTGGTATAGGCGCGTTCCACCGTTATTTTTTCTTGGGTCCCTTGTCTATCATTGGAGACTTAGGAGGGCGCTTGGATTGATTCCCACCTTTTTTCGACATTACGTCTACTCCTTCTGTCCGCAGACTTAATAGGCCGACGGACCGTATCATTAACCATTTCGACTGTTACCTTGGGGCTTGGTTGCGGGATCTGTAACTGTTAAGTCCCCGCTGCCTCATTCTGGCAATATCTGAGTAGTTGGCGACCGCTGGAAACGCGGGACATGCGGCACAGGGGGGCTACTTACCGAGCATAGCAAAGCCCTTGACATGGCCTCTCCTCAATCGCCGCGGAACTGCGTTAAGACTCACCCATGTTGGTTTTGGGCTTCCATCTAGTACTGACAGGCACAGTGGGAAACTGTTTAGTTTCCCCGCACTTCTTGCAACGGCCTTCGATCAAGGTGCTCGTAGGAGTCTCTACTACCCAGTGGTGCTGGCACTCGGGAATACCGTAGGGGTTGTAAATCATGGCGTCTTAACAATATGCCCAAGTTTCACGGTACTCCTCCTATAGAACTTTGTTAGGGCGCTTGTACTGGCAAGCGGTAGATAACCACCTCCCAGTGAGTCCCAGGGTTCACCACGGAGATTACCTCGTACTCCTTAGCCACTCCCAGAGTAATAGGATCATAGCTAGGGGCATTGGGCATCATGTAGTAATACCGGGTACCATCCATTATAACACCATTCGCGTTGCTTCGCTTTGCCATTGTGTGATTTCTCACTTCTACCAAAGGGTCCACATCCGGTTGCCAGGTTTCAGCAAAGGAAAGCACACGGGTTTGAATGCTAGCGCTGTCTACTTTAGCGTCTTGGGTTGTGGGGATGGCCGACGGTATCTGTGTTCCTATAAGAAGGGCAAAAAGGGTGACCCCTAGAGGGAGCATTAAGCCATTGACTCTAGGCGCTTGCCATCTATTGCGCCCTACGAGTGGACTGGACAATCTGTCGAAGACTCGATTCAGCATTGGGATGTGAATCATCTATCCCTACCCTACCCTAAGGATGACCTTCTAGGCTCCTCCGCTCTTACATGGATTGTCTGTCACGCTGGCATATACGCCCGCCACCGTCATTTGTTCTTGGGTCCCTTGTCTATCATGGGAGGCTTCGAAGGCTGCTTCGCCTTATTTCCACCCCTTTTCGATATCTTATCTCCTTCTCGTGTCCTCGATCTTCGTCCACCTTTGGACTTTATCGTTACTGCGGGCTGCATTGTTGAGTAAGGCGAGCCTTCTGTGTTCTACACGCCTGGTTCTGAGGAGGGGCTTGCGCCACCCTATTACTGAGGCGGTGGCGCAAGCCTGGTGGATTGAGCCGCCTAAGCAGCCTCAGGCTTGGAGATCTCGTGCAACTGTCGCCTGACCTGCTCTTTGGTCCCTCCGTACTTCTGCTGAATCTTGCTGGCCAGCTCCTCCAGCTTCCCGTGGGCTTGGGAGAAGTCGTCATCGGTGAGATCACCCCACTTTTCCCTGACCCTACCCTTCATCTCGAGCCACTTACCACCTTCCCGATACTGGTTCATCATGACCGCCATCGCCGCGGCCGTCAGGAGCCAGACAGATACTTTACCCCAGGAAAACTTCTTCATGACTTCCTCCGATACTTTCCGTATTCCTTTTGTGATGCTTATTCTCGTGGTCCCACTTTCATCGGCGAGCGAGCGCAATAAGAACGAAAGCTGACCACCTCTATTTGGATTGGTTCCACCATTGGCTAGGCCAGATGGGCAATGCAGAATTACAGATCCTGCAACTGACGCAGGACCTGCCCTCGGGTCCCGCCGTGCTTCTGCTGAATCTTGCCGACCAGCTCCTCCAGTTTCCCGCGGGCCTGGGCGATGTCGTCATCGGTGAGATCACCCCACTTCTCCCTGACCCTACCCTTTATCTCGTGCCACTTACCTATGATCTGATACTGGTTGATCCGATACTGGTTCGCCATCACCGCTATCGCCACGACCGTCACAAGCAAGATAGGTAACTTTCCTCCAGAAAACTTACTCATAGCTTCCTCCTATACTTTTGTGATGTTTATTCTCGTGGTCCCACTTTTTCGGCGAGCGAGCGCAATAAGAACGATAGCTGCCCATCACTACTTGATCGGTTCCACTACTGGCTAGGCCAGATGGGCTTGGAGCATCCAGCGCTGCTTTTCGATGCCACGCACAACCTCAATGTAGACGTCCTGACTTGCCAACTCTTCACCACAGGCGTTCATGGCTTGTCTGAGACTCATGTCCACTTTGTTAATGCGGGACACCAACTCTTCAAGCAGTCGCCGCTGGCTGCGCTCATCTACTGGGAAGGGGCGGAGCACACTGTGCTCGGCTGCTGCATGAAGTGTGCCGTGCGCTGCCCCGCCTAGGGCAACAGCACGCTCGGCAATCACGTCCATGTGCTCTCGCACCTGGACGGTGAATTGGTCGAACAGGGCGTGCAATTGGGCGAAATCGGCCCCTATCACATTCCAGTGCGCTTGTTTATAAGCAGCAGCCAGGTCGGACAGATTGGCCAGGTTCTGGTTGAGGTCTGCCACCAGCCGGTCCCGCAAGGCCTCCTCTATTCCTGGGAGGCCGAGAATATCTGGTTCGGTTTTTTGCATAGCTAATTCCTCTTTTTGGCCGTGACTGGTAATTGTAAGAGCTAGCGACGGCTGTCACACTGGCTAAGTCTTGGTCTGGGACCGTGTGCTGAGCTGCAGTTCCGACATTTGCGCTTCCTCTCTTGAAAGCACCCGGCCGCACTGCAGGCACTCTATCGCCGGGCCGTCGAGATAAGGTAGCTTATTGAGGTCTCCTCCGCATTTCGGGCACGCCTTTAACAACCACATTACGTCTCCCATCCACGTCAGCTTATTTAGCCCCTGAAGGGGGGCAAACGTCTCCTTATAACGACGGTCTGCACTCGGAATCGGCCATCGCGCCGACCCCGGAGCCGAAGACGGTCTAAGGGGCCGGAGCGTTCACTGGCGGATTGATGGTAATGGTATCTGGGATCTTAATGTCGGTCGCGGGGACATTAATTTCGGGCGCCCCGATGTTAATCGTAGGGCTAATCGCGATTGGCTTGTCCGTCCCGGAACCAGACATGACAAACCAGAGGAGGCCTATGCCCAAGACCACTACCAGAATCGCTCCCAGCATGATGCCCATACCCATGCCTCCACTGCCTCCTCCTGACCCGTTGATCACTACGGTGCGCTCAGGTGCTTGTGCCATTTCTCTTCCTTTCTCCTATTGGGCAACTAATCGCCCATTCTCTAATAGTACAACGGGATCACGCAGGTCCGCTGGTGCCACTGGCCGGGTTTTAGTGTAAATCCCATGCACTGGCGTTCTCTAAACTGTTCCTCTTTGGCTAATGCCATCAGAAGGTAACGGCGGCCTTCCTTTGTAGGCGTGGCTTTATGGTACTACGTCTCTAACGGGGCCTTTCTGCAAGCGCCAGCCCAGCGCCCATCCTATCCCCGTGATGACCAGACCGCTCAGAGCGAGTGCTCCCACCACAGGTAAAGGAGCGGCGCCTCCGGTGGTATGGAGTTTAGGCGGCGCAGCCGGTACCACTGGCGTAGCGGTCGGTGTAGCGGGCACCACTGGCGTAGTGGTCTGGGCGGCGGATGTTGCTGCTGCGGTGATACCCCCAGCGGACCGCTGCTCGGTCGTGTCCTGATTT
>JAENIT010000054.1 GCA_016844365.1 Dehalococcoidia bacterium | reverse complement strand
CCCCTACATCAGGCCTAACAACTACGGCATTACGCCAGAGATGCTCCAGAAAGAGGTGTTGGACGCGGACATACGCACGATAGCGAACAACAAGCTACCTTGGAGCGAGGTGAAGAGGAGCAAGAACCCTCTGTGGGAGCAAGGATACCGCTTCTTCTGCCTTACCCCCAAGACCCGCCATCGGGTCCACTCCCAGTGGAGCGCGGAGGACTGGCACACCATCTGGGACTCCAACTTCGGCGACCCCTATCGAGAGGACAAACGGCTGGCTGGGGCTGGAGAGCACCAGATGCATATCAACCCTCAGGTGGGCAAGGACATGGGGATTGAGGACGGCGATTACGTCTACGTGGACGCCAACCCTGCTGACCGTCCCTACAAGGACGCCAAGCCTAGCGACCCCTTCTACGAGGTGGCCCGTCTGATGATCCGGGTAAAGTACAATCCCGCATACCCTTATGGCGTGGTGATGATGAAGCACGCCGCCTACATAGCCACAGAGCGCACCGTTAAGGCACAGAAGGAGCGCCCTGACGGGTTGGCCCGCTCCCAGGATACTGGATACCAGGCTAACCTACGCTTCGGCTCCCAGCAGAGCCTAACCAGGGACTGGGCCATGCCAATGCACCAGACGGACACCCTCTTCCACAAGAAGAAGGTGGAGATGGCCTTCTTGTTCGGCGGCGAGGCGGACAACCATGCGATCAACACCGTCCCCAAAGAGACCCTGGTGCGTATCACAAAGGCGGAGCTGGGTGGGCTAGAGGGTAAGGGGGTGTGGCTGCCGGCAACAACAGGCCACACCCCGGGAAAGGAGAACTCGTTCATGGAGAGGTACCTGAAGGGTGAGTTGGTGCGAATCGTCTGAGGATAAAAGGAGGCCCAATGGTTAAAGAATATGACATTGAGGACCCTATGGAGCTGGTGGGCGTGGCTCTGCCCCAGGGAGATCCAGACCAGATGGTAGAGTCCATAGTACATGAGTACCTACTCATGGGATGGAGCCCAAGGCGGGTGCGGCTCCTGTTTCAGAAACCTGTTTTCGCCGGCACTTACAAAATTACTCAAGAGAGGGGTGAAGCCTACGTCAACGCTCTAGTAGACAGGATATGCCGTGAGTGGGATGAAGGCTGGGAAAACGCCCGGAAAGGAGTATCTGATGCCTGAAGTTTTCAACTGGCAGCTTGGCCGAAAGATGTCGTATCCCTATGAGGAAGTGCATCCAGAGTGGCAGTGGGCTTTTGTCTTTAATACCAACCGCTGTATAGCCTGCCAAACCTGCACCTTCGCCTGCAAAAGCACATGGACATTCTCCAAGGGGCAGGAGTATATGTGGTGGAACAACGTGGAGACCAAGCCCTACGGAGGATACCCCCAGTTCTGGGACGTTAAGCTCCTGGAGATGCTGGACCAATCCCACCAGAAGGCTGGAAAGCAGTCTACTTGGGATCCCGGCAAAAAGGATCCCAAGAGCGGCTACTCCTCAGGAATGGAAGACCCCCAACATCTATGAGGATACCGCCACTGGAGCCATTAGCGCGCCCGGCCAGCTAAATATGGTCTCCCAAACCCTGCCAGAGCACAAAACATGGTTCTTCTACCTCCAGCGCCTCTGCAACCACTGCACCTATCCGGGATGCCTGGCGGCCTGCCCCCGTAAGGCCATCTACAAGCGGAAAGAGGACGGCATAGTGCTTATCGATCAGGAGCGATGCCGGGGCTACCGGGCTTGCGTGGCGGCCTGCCCCTACAAGCGCCCCATGTTTCGCGCTACAACCAGGGTCTCGGAGAAGTGCGTAGCGTGCTATCCCAGGATAGAGGGCAATGATCCCATGTTTCCAGGGGAGCCGATGGAGACCCGATGTATGGCTGCCTGCCCTGGGAAGATTCGGCTCCAAGGGTTGGTAAAAATCGACAAAGACGGCACCTGGGCCGAAGACCCCAAGAACCCTTTGTACTACCTGGTAAAGATTGCTAAGGTGGCCCTACCCCTGTACCCGCAGTTTGGCACCGAGCCTAACGGTTACTATATACCGCCTCGGTGGGTCCCCAGACCGTACCTGCACCAGATGTTTGGGCCTGGAGTGGACGAGGCTCTGGAGAGATACGCCAACCCTGACCGGGAGCTTCTGGCGGTTCTTCAACTCTTCCGGGCTACCCAGAGAATTATCTTCAAGTACGAGATAATACCTGGACAGAAAGTCTTCGACGGCACCGTTAGCGGCAAGAAATGGGAGATGTACAACGACACGGTGGTCGGTTACGGCAAGGATGGCAAAGAGATTGTGCGGCTCTCCGTTAACGAGCCTCTACACATCCGTGCCGACAAACACTACAACTCTATCTAGGGGGACTGAGAATGACTCGACAATGGGAAAAGGCCCGGGCCCGCAGTGCGGTATACGAGTACCTTTCTGCCGCTTTCCTTTACCCCAGCGAGGACACGCTGGCAATCCTTAGGAACAACGGAAAGGTGGTGTCCTATCTGATGGATTGGCTCTACGGTGAAGAAAGTGGCGCACATCTCCTGAGTTTTGTCGAGGCCCTCTCAACATGGACCCTTGAAGAGGCGCAAGAGGAATTCACGGATGCCTTCGGACACATAGTTTCCACCGACTGCCCGCCCTACGAGGGGGAGTACGGGCAAGCCCATGTCTTCCTCAAATCCCAGTCCCTGGCTGACCTGGCGGCCTTCTACAGCGCCTTCGGCCTTGAGATAGACCCGGATTTGAAGGATCGCATGGACCACATAAGCGTGGAGCTGGAGTTCATGCACATTCTCACTATGAAAGAGGTCCACACGCTAAGGGGTAGATTAGGGCGAAGGAAGGTGCAGCTTTGCCGCCAGGCCCAGAGTTCCTTCCTCAAAGAGCACCTGGGGTACTGGGCTTGCAGCTTCGCGGGTCGCTTGGCCACGATGTCCGAAGGCAGGCTCTACGGTAGCTTGGCTATGGCCTTAGACCTTTTTGTCAAAGGTGAGGCGGTCTCTTTCGACCTACCCGTAGGCCCGGAGCAGCCGATAATCCCAGAGCCCAGGATAGACGAGGATCCAGATTGCTTTGCCTGCCCCCTAGCGGTCAATTCAGATTTGGAGGTTAGCCTGCCATGAGCGTCCGGTCTTATCTAGACACAAAACGTAGTCAGAGTTCGGTAAATGGGAGGCAGTACGTTATACCCGGTTCCAGCTCCCCTATGCTGGCGGTATCGGCACAAGAAGTTCATCCTATCACAGCGGTTTCCGTATCGAAGGTCACCCTGGATCCGGAGTCTCCCCAGTGGAGCCGTAGTCAACAGGTTGCTGTTTCCCTGACTCCTCAAAACATAGCCATTCCTCGTATTAACGAGGCGGGGGCCAAGGAAGTGAAGGTTAAGGCTCAGTATGATGCTGACCGGCTAGCTTTTTTGCTGGAATGGGGTGACCAGGACCGAAGAGTAGACATGGGTACAGTTAACTCTTTTCGGGATGCTGTAGCTCTACAGTTTCCATCTAAGGGAGCGGTGTCTCCGCCGTTCTACTGCATGGGCGCCCCTAACGATCCTGTGGTTATCTACCAATGGAAGGGAGACTGGCAAGAAGGCGGACAATCTGATGTAGATAAGGCCTACCCTAACATGGTGGCTGATGAGTATCCCTTCTCAGGGAAGGGACCGGGGGAGATGCCTGAGGCAATGGACTACGTTAGACGCGGGGATAAGGTGTTTCTGACCTCGTTTGCTGCGGGGAATCTTTTAGCTGATCGAGACCTTCAGTCCCGCGTTCATTCTGAACGGCTCCAGGCGGAAGGATTTGGATCCCTTGAGTCCTCTGACATTCAGGATGCCATGGCTGACGGATTTTGGAAAAACAACGGATGGCGTGTGGTCATCTCCGTGCCCAGAAAGCAGCCCGACTTCCTTTTCCAGCCGGGTGCTCCGGTACCCTTGGCCTTTGCTGTTTGGGATGGTACCCTCAACGAGCGCAACGGTAAAAAAGCCTTCTCACTGTGGAATCCCCTCACTTTGCAGGAAGAAGGGGCTGAAGGCCTGGGACTCCCAGTCCTGGGTGGGATCGGTGGGGCCATCGCAGCGGGGATTGGCGCGCTTCTGTTCTTCCGTATGCGGCGCATGGGCCCACGGCGCGAAGAGGATAGTGGGAGTCCAGGCGGGTCGTAAGAAAGCTAACTGGCCTTAGTGACGCATTAGCAGCTAGCGGCCCGACTCAGATGGTCTTGTGTTCAGGGCCTAGTTTCCTCTTCCTATACCTGCTACTCTATACTCGCAACCTACTCTTTATGGTAGGTGATAACTACCCAGAATAGTAGGGGGCGAGTATACTTTCGCGTACGTTACATTACCCCATGGAATGGAGCCAAGACTATAAATGGGGAAGTCTAATTGGCGGTGTCAATGTTCAAAGCAAGAGCGCTCCTTGGATTACCAGGGCTGGGAATTGCACTGGTAGTAGCAGTGGCATTGATCGCTGGGGGGCGGGAGCTTCAACAAAGGCCAGGCTTCTGTGCTAATTGCCACAATTCTTCGTTCCAAGAGTGGAAGGAATCAGGCGCAGCGAATAAACATCCTGTGTGCATTGAGTGTCACTCAGGAACCGGTGTCGTGGGATTCGTGGCTGCAAAGTATAGAGGGGGTGTCATGATAGCATCATTTATTGCGGGCGCTGACCCCCAGGCTGCCAAGGCCCAAGTTCCTAACGAAAACTGCGTGAAATGCCACATAATCAGAGAGAAGGTTACTACTGCTCATCATCGCACCATACCTTCCCAGGCTAGGCTTGATTACTGTAGCCTTTGCCACGGCGAGAACAGCGAGGGTCAGGAGTCATCTCTTTCAGGTGAACGAAAGCTGTGCAGTAGTTGCCACAATCACGGAGAAGGGGGGTCATTCATCCATCGGACGGAGATACCCTTGTCCCGACAAGGGGACCTGAAATGATGGTTCCAGTAATGGTCGTTAGGTGTGTGTGCTGTGCCGAAGGTTGGACTCGAACTCACACAGAGGTGTGGCTCCCCCTTCACTAGTGATGGATTACTAGCAGGAGTGCTACAATGGGTGTTGGCCAGACATCATTCGTGTCTGGCGCGCAGCATCCTGCCAGGACAACCCAGAGGTACTTATGCCTAACGTGCTAAATTTCTTTCGACGCCCCAGCCTCACGTGGCGCTTTGGGCTTGCGGCCCTGGTGATTATTGCTCTACTCGGCGTGGTTCTGTCCCTGCTCCTTAGACAGGCTATCATTGAGAGCGCCCTCGCAGATGCGCGAGCTGACACCCGTGACACTGTGGCCCACCGGATCGCTGAGTACCTCAGGCCCACAGACCTGACCGAGCCTCTCTCTTCCCAACGTGTCGCAGAGTTGGACAGTTTTTTCAAGAACGCCATCGTCTCTAAACGTACCGCGCGGGTCAAGATCTGGAGCCTAGAGGGCAGGGTGGTTTACGCGGACGACCCGGGGATCATTGGCCAGGTATTCGAGATGGAAGATGAGCTCAGTGAGGCTATTGAGGGGAAGACTGCCTCTGAGCTTTCTAATCTGAAAGCTGCGGAGAATGTCAGCGAGGCTGGCTACAGCCAACTGCTGGAGGTATACACGCCGATCATCTTCCCCGACAGCCAGAAAATTGCCGGAGTTCTTGAGATCTACCAGGTGTTCGATCCCATCGCCCAGCAGATAGCAGAGATGCAACGTTTCGTCACCTTGGTCATGAGCGGGAGCCTGGCAGTCCTCTACCTGGCGCTTCTGGGCATCGTTCACGGTGGCGCTCGTACTATCGACCGCCAGCAAAGAGATCTGATGCAGGCTCTCTTTGAGTTGCGGGAGTTGAACGCTCAACTGGAGCAGCGCGTTCTGGAGCGCACCGCGGAGCTGGACGCTGCTAGGGCGCGGTTCCAAGCCCTCTATGAAGATAACCCCACCATGTACCTCACCGTGGACAGGGATGGCAAAGTGATCTCGGTGAACCAATTCGGCGCGGACCAATTGGGGTATGCGCCGGCAGAGCTGCTGGGACAGTCAATCCTAGTACTCATCGCACCTGAAGACCGCTCGGTGGTCTTGAGCCAGATTGGGGAATGCGTCAACAATCCCTGGCAGGTGCTTCAGTGGGTAGGACGCAGGATGCGGAAGGACGGCAGTATATTGTGGGCCAGGGAGGTGGCCCGGGCCGTGACGGAACCCGGCGGGGGCGTCATGGTGCTCATCGTATCCAGTGACATCACGGAGCAAACCCGAGCAGAGGAGGCCCGTGCCCGGCTCATCGCCATTCTGGAGGCCACCACCGACCATGTTTCGACTACCAACCTGAATGGCAACGTGCTCTATATAAATCGGTCAGGTCGCAGCATGCTGGGCATTGCGGAAGCGGAAATAGAAACCATAGACAAGCTCAGCATCTTGGACGTGTTCTCTGAAAAGGCTCGGTCCATCCTTTCCAGCCAGGCAATCCCAGCAGCCATGCGAAACGGAGTTTGGAATGGCGAGGTTGCATTGCTGAACCGCAACGGCGCGGAGATTCCTGTCTCCCTTGTCACCGTGGCCCACAGGAGTCCTAATGGCCCGGTAGAGTTCCTCTCGTACATTGCCCGGGATATCACCGAACGCAAAAACCTGGAAGATCGACTGGTACACCTGGCCAATCACGATCCTCTCACCGGGCTCTTCAATCGCCGACGCTTTGAGGAAGAGATGGGAATCCAGCTCGCCCAGGCCGGGCGCTACGCCACTCGCGGGGCCTTGGCTTTCTTCGACCTGGACCACTTCAAGACCGTCAACGACAGCCTGGGCCACCACGCGGGAGACGAACTGCTGGCAAGCGTGGCGCAACTTCTGCGAGGGAGACTGCGCGACAGCGACATCCTGGCCCGACTGGGTGGCGACGAGTTTGCCATCTTTATGCCCAGAGCCGATGCCCGT
>JAENIT010000219.1 GCA_016844365.1 Dehalococcoidia bacterium | reverse complement strand
AGCTTCATGGTAGCCCCCCGGATTGATGGCCTAGACCCAAGGCGCAAGGCAACCTTGGGCGTAAACAGCTTGGAGGTTATCTTGAGCGGAGACGCGCCGGAACTAAGATCACTTTCTGTCGAGCAGCTATCAGTGAGCTTAAGCCTGGTCGGGCTAGGGCCAGGCCGGTTCTCCATCGAGCCGATTGTTAAGCTGCCTGATAAAATGACATTGGTTAGCATCACGCCGAAAACAGTGGAAGTCCAGATTCAGTAGAGAAGATTATGAGTTTACCTGTAGTAGCCATCGTGGGACGGCCCAACGTGGGCAAGTCCACCCTCTTTAATCGTCTCATCGGAGAGACCAAGGCCATCGTTCACGATGTCCCCGGGACCACCCGGGATCGGATCTTTGGGGATGTAAGGTGGAGAGAAACCCCATTCTCCCTGGTGGACACCGGCGGACTGCTGTACGGCGTCCAGGACGAGATGGCCCACACAATCCTTAAGCAAGTTGAGACCACCATCAAGGAGGTAGATGCCGTCATCTTCCTGGTGGATGTGAAGGACGGTCTCCTGCCCGATGATGAGGAGATCGCCCATCTGATTCGCCGCGCTGGCGTGCCCATGGTGCTGGCTGCTAACAAGGTGGACAACCAATCCCGATCTGTAGCAATTCCCGAGTTCCACCGCCTGGGGTTGGGAGAGCCTGTGCCCATAAGCGCCCATCACGGGATAGGGGTTCACCAGCTTATGGACGCTGTCACTAGCTTGTTACCCCATCCCGAGGAGCCACCCAAGGTCGAGGGGTTGAAGGTGGCGGTGGTGGGTAGGCCCAACGTGGGGAAGTCTATGCTGGTGAACGCGATCCTGGGAGAAGAGCGGGCCTTCGTAAGCCCAATTCCAGGCACCACCAGAGATGCCGTTGACACCCCCTTTATGTACGGTGACGCGCCTATGGTCCTCATCGATACTGCGGGTCTGCGCCGCCGGGGTCGTATCGAGAGGGGAGTGGAGCAATACAGCGTCCTTCGGGCCATGAGGGCGATTCAGCGCGCGGATGTGGTAGTGCTGGTCACCGACGCACAGGAGGGGGTCACAGCCCAGGACACCCACGTTGCCGGCTACGCCAAGGACGCCTATAAAGGGGTGGTTATCGCCGTCAACAAGTGGGACATGGCGGAGGAACTGAATCTGGATAAGGCCAAGTTCACCTACGATGTCCAAAGGACTTTGCGTTTCCTGTGGTACTCACCTCTCCTTTTGATCTCTGCCAAGATGCGGCAGGGGATTGATGAGGTTATGGACGCGGTAAAGCATATAGGGGAAACCAGTGGTGTGAGGGTCCAGACCTCTGTGCTCAACCAGGCGCTTCACGAAGCAATCCTTGCCCACAGCCCCTCCACGAAGGGAAACAAACGCCTCAAGTTCTATTACGCTACCCAGGCGGAGGTAAACCCACCCACCTTTGTTTTCTTTGTGAACGACCCCACTCTTCTCCACTTTAGCTACCATCGCTATCTGGAGAACAGACTAAGAGAGGCTTTTGATTTCGGCGGTGCGCCCCTTCGCCTCACATTCCGGGCAAGGGGAGAGCAGTAGACATGGTAGAGTACGGGTTAGCAGCCCTAGCAGGTTACCTCATCGGCTCTATACCCTCCGGTCTCTTAATAGGCAAGGCCGTGGCGGGCATAGACCTGAGGCGGCACGGAAGTGGTAACCCAGGCGCGGCCAATGCCCTGCGGATACTGGGGCCGCGAGCTAGTAGTTGGTAACATATATAGGGGCAATGCAGTCCAGGTGATCACTGCGCTGGCTGCTCTGGCGGGTCACAGTTGGCCTATTTACGCTGGCTTCCGTGGCGGAAAGGGGGTAGCTACCGTACTAGGTGGCCTCCTTGTTATCTCTCCAGTGACTTTTCTAGCCACAGTCGTTGTCGCCTTTATTCTCATAGCAAAGTACCGATATGTATCCCTGGGATCAGTCGTTGGAGCCATTACCGCCTTCTTGGTTCTATCCTTGCACACCTTTTTAACCTCCGGGCCGATTATATACTTCCCCTACGCCGTCATCGGAACCTCCCTCGTCATCTTCCGACATCGGGATAACATCCGACGCCTTACTATGGGCACAGAGGCTCGTATTGGCGGTGGGGCCAGGTCATAGCAGTTAAAGGACGATATGGCAGAGGCCAAAGTTGCGGTAATAGGAACCACCAGTTGGGGCACAACCCTGGCTGTCTTGCTGTCCCGTAAGGGGCTGGATGTGAAGCTCTGGGCCAGAACTCACGGAGAAGCGCAGAGAATACATCAAGAAGGCCAGAACTCGGCTCGTCTCCCAGGAGTTCCATTCCCCCCATCCCTGAAGACAACCGCCTCCCTGGACGAGGCCCTAGACGGCGCTGCCCTTGCGATTCTGGCGGTGCCCTCCCAGAGGATGAGGGAGAATGTTAAGGCTATCAGAAACCACCTAAGCCTTAACACTCTGATAATGAGCGCGGCCAAGGGTCTGGAGTTGGATACGGGTCTTAGAATGTCCCAGGTGATGGCTCAGGAGCTTCCGGAAGAGCACAAGGGGAACATC
>JAENIT010000218.1 GCA_016844365.1 Dehalococcoidia bacterium | reverse complement strand
ATGCTGATACCATTAAATGAGGCATTCTGCACCACCATCCCCTGAATGGTGACCGAGTTTCCTTCTATCAGGAAACCGTAGTCCCCGCCGCTGGCGTTCAGGATGGAGTTGGTGGTCTGGTTGGGAACAAAGGAGGGGGCCAGGGTTATTCCCCCGGCCCCTAGAATGTGAACATCCTTGTTCACTGTAACGTTCTCTGTGTACGTTCCTGTGGCCACGCTGATAATGTCTCCATTGACTGAGACGTCCACAGCGCGCTGGAT
The DNA here is from genome assembly GCA_016844365.1 of Dehalococcoidia bacterium. Next base: position 2,730 of record JAENIT010000218.1, on the reverse strand, counting down.
GGTGGCGCATGGGGCAGTCGAGCTACAGTCGACGCTGGCGTCAGAGCCGGTGGTGGCAACGAAGCGGTTGGGGGTTACTAGTAGATTGGAGGCGTTAAGGGCGCGCAGCCCGCTATCTCCGGGGACGTACGAGAGGAGACTTAGTAGTAGGAAAGTGACGGCTGCTAATGAAATCAACCTGGCGTTAGTTTTATAGGGCTTCATGGCAACCTCCGATGTTTAAGAAATAGTCCAGAAATGGGTATGAGTTGGTATCATCCACAGAGTAGTACAAAGGTACGCGTGTGTAAATGACTTAGATCACATAACGGTCCGTGGGCATTAGGCCAGAGCATCTTGATACTTTACCGTGCTGTTCGCCCTGGGAAGGGCACAAAAGCTAACCATATTTACCATAGCGCTCCCTTAAAGTCAAGCTGGGGCGGACTGCTCGGCGACCGGTTATGTGATCTAGATCATTTACAGGGAAACTTAACTTAACCTAATATATTAAAGTGAGTTATCAGGCATACCTGGGGTTGTTTACACCGCCAGTTACACAGATTTAAGGGCGTAATTCTAAGCAACATGGCGTTAAGTTTGACCCAGGGAGCGTCCAGTGCTAGACTTTAGTTATATGACTATATTGTCTGGGTGCAATAATTAATAGAATAATACCTTCTTCCTTCACGACCGTGCTGATTGCGTTTGTAGGAAAGTCGCCCTAGTCTTGTACAGTTAAGGATAGATTCAAGCAAATGAGTATAGTTCTGGAACAGAGCACGTCAGATAGCCGAAATCACGATCACGATAATGACGGTAAAAGCCCGAAGGTGGTCGTGGCCATACCGGCCTACAACGAGGACCGCTTCATTGGAAGCGTCGTCTTAAAAGCTAAGCACTACGCCGAACAGGTAGTAGTGGTGGATGACGGCTCCACTGATATGACCTGGGAAGTGGCAGAAGCCGCGGGCGCGACAGTGGTTCGGCACCCGATCAATCTAGGCAAAGGCCATGCCCTCAACACCGCCTTTAGAGTTGCCAGAGAAATGGGAGCCGATTGCTTAGTGGTTATCGACGGAGATGGACAGCACCATCCTGAAGAGATTCCAACCGTGCTCCACCACATCTTAGAGGGCAATGCAGACATGGTAGTTGGCTCCCGCTACCTGGAGGTGAAAAGCTCCGTTCCTTGGCATCGGATATGGGGCCACCGAGCTGTTACTCTGTTGGGTAACCTGGGCTCTGGTATCTTCTTGACTGATTCTCAAAACGGGTTCCGCGCCTTCTCCCGCAAAGCTGTTGATGTGATGTATTTTCAGGAAGCCGGCTTCTCCGTGGAGTCGGAAATGCAGTTTCTGGCCAAGGAGCACGGTCTCAGGGTCAGAGAGGCTCCTACAACAATTAGGTACCAGGACGCCCCGAAGCGGAACGTTATAGCCCACGGCCTCTGGGTGTTGGACGGCATCTTGAGGCTTATAGGCCAATATCGGCCCCTTCTGTTTTTCGGGGTGCCTGGGGCGATTCTAATAATAGCTGGCATCCTAATAGGTGCATGCTCACAGTTCTTACCATCACTCTTGGCAGTTTTTCTCTATTCACAGGAATTATCCTGCATTCTATAAGAGCGCTCCTCTTGGCCTATACGAAAAAGTGAAAGACACCACTGTTGCCTCCCGCCAGAAGCATCCTGGGTCTGCCTCAGTGCCCGTTTCAGGGGTTGAGGAAGCGCCTATTATGGCCTCATTCCCCAAAGTAAGTGTAGTCATCGTCTGCACCAACGAGCTTAAGGAGATAAAGGAATGTATCCCTCCGTTGTTGGAGCAGAGCTACTCTAACTACGAAGTTCTTCTGATGGATAATGGCTCCACCGATGGGAGCCCGGAGTACGTGGAGGCGAACTTTGGTGGAGTGAAGGTTATCAGAAACAGAGCCAATCTGGGTTACGCGGGAGCCAACAACAGGGGCTTTCAATACGCTTCTGGAGAGTACATTGCAGTTCTTAATCCAGATACTGTCGTGGAACGGGACTGGCTAAAGGAGCTGGTTAAGGCTATGGAGGAGAACCCGTCGGTCGGGCTCGCCACTTCGAAGATATGCCATCTAAAGGACAAAAGCAGGATAAATACCTGCGGCAATGATGTCCACTTTACTGGGTTGGCTTTCTGTCGAGGGCTGGACCTACCACGGGGCAGCTTCAGCGTCCAGGAGTACGTGCCTGCCATCTCCGGCTGCGCATTTGTCATCCGTAAAAGCGTACTTGAGCGTGTAGGCGGGTTCGACGAGAGCTTTTTCATGTATTTGGAGGATACTGATCTCTCTTTGAGAGCCCGGTTGGCCGGATTCGACTGCCTTTACGTACCCAGCTCGGTGGTGTACCACGACTACGACTTCAATCCCAGCCAGCGTAAGTTCTATCATCTAGAGCGGAACCGTTTACTCCTTCTTTTGAGGAACTATCGCTGGAGGACCCTGGCTCTTATGCTCCCCGCCCTAATCATCACGGATCTCCTGACCTGGGGCTACGCTCTTATCAGCGGCGGGAGGTTTTTATCGGGCAAGGCAAGGGCCTACTTGTGGGTGCTGTCCAATTTTTCCGAGATTATGGATAAGCGTGGTAGCATTCAGATGCTGAGGAAGGAGGATGACCGAGATCTCTTGAAAAGTACCTCGTTCCGCATCCCGTTCGAGCAGCTGACGTCTGTGGCATTGTTTGCGCGTGTCTTAGGTGCCATCATCAATCCGATCATG
>JAENIT010000053.1 GCA_016844365.1 Dehalococcoidia bacterium | reverse complement strand
CTCGGCGCAAGGAGCCCAGCTCTCTTCAGTTCAGAAGCGGGTTCGGATAAACGGTGTGCCCAGAAGAGCTACCGATTTGGTGGGGCAGATCAGGGCCGTTACCTTCAGCCCCCAGGACATCGATCTAGTAACAGGCCCACCGCAGGAACGCCGCCACTACATGGACATCGCCCTGTCCCAGATAGATCTGGTGTACGCAAGAGCCCTGCAACGCTACAGTCGCATCCTTCTTCAGCGCAACCACCTCCTTAGAAGGATGCAGTCCGGGGAGGCATCTGCTGGCGAGTTGGACTTCTGGGACGATAACCTGGTCGAGACCGGCTCCTTCATAACCGCAAAAAGACTTGAGGCCATCTTCAACCTGGGCCTCCTGTGCAGCGCCATACACGCTCGGCTCACGGGAGAAGGTGAGACTCTGGAAGTGCGCTACCAGGGCCGGGCCCTCAGAGGGTACGAAGTGCATCGTGATGGAGAAGATACATTAGCCACGGTGAAGGCGATCTTCCATAAAGCCCTGGCCGATGCCCGGCCTCGAGAGCTGGGGCAAGGGGAAACCGTGATCGGACCCCATCGGGACGACCTGGAGATTCTGCTGGAGGGGACTTCGGTCAACGCCTACGGCTCCCGGGGCCAGCAACGCACCGCGGCCCTCGCCATGAAGCTCGCCCAAGCCGCCTTCATAGAGGATCGGACGGGGGAGCAGCCGGTGCTGCTCTTTGACGACGTCCTATCGGAGCTGGACGCAGCCCGTCGCGGCTTCCTCGCTCGCCAAGCCGCCGATTACCACCAGGTGTTCATCACCACCACAGACCTGGACCGGATAGAGCCACATCTGCTGAGCCAGGCCACGATATTTAGAGTTGAGGCGGGGATGGTGATAGCCGATTCAACTCCCTTCTAACCTGATGCTCGCACTCTACTCGGTACATTTAGCTACCGGATGTACTTAACCCTCGCTCTCTCAATACTTCCTCCAGAGGAATCCCGCCTTCTCTGCGATAGGCGGCCATGCGCTCCTGGGAAATGGCTATGTCCTCAACGTCCTCCTGGCCTTCAAGCCACTGGCGCACCGCCTCGGCGACTATCTCTTTGGCTGGACGATGGGTACGCGCGGCTTCCACCTTTATGGCTGTGTAAAGCTCTTCGTCATCAAATACTATAGTCATCCGCCTAGCCATACGTTCTCCTGAACATACATGTGACTCTACTTATTATTCTAGTAGCTCAGGCTCTTGGATACAAGGCGAGAGTCTGAAGATCCCTACAACCCCAGTGCTCGCACCGCCGCGTCAACAGCCCTCACCAAGGGCGCTGGGTATACGCCGATTCCTGTCACCGCCAACACCAGGAGCGCCAGGGCCATATTGGCTAATGGCGACGCCCCCAGCCGTCCCGGCTCCGAAGGAGCCCCGATGTACATGTAGCGAACTACCTGGAGATAGTAGTAAAGAGAAACCATGCTGTTGATGATGGCCACCACGCTCAGCCACAGGAGCCCTGCCTGGGCCACTGCGGTGAAGAGATAGAACTTGGTTATGAATCCAGCGAAAATAGGCATCCCCGCTAAGGAGAATAGGGATATCGTCAGGGCAAAGGCCAGGAATGGGGCCCTCTCCGCCAGGCCGCTGTAGTCCGATATATTCTCCTTAGCTGTCTGGTTAAAGTAGACGGTGACACAAAGAAATACCGCCAGATTGCTGGCTCCATACCCTACCACGTGAAGAACAAGAGCGCTGGCGGACATTGGGTTCAGGGCGGCCACGCCCATGAGGAGATACCCTACCTGGGAGATACTGGAGTAGGCTAGCAGCCGCTTGATGTTACGCTGTTGGATGGCCACAAGGTTCCCCACAGTCATGGTCACCACTGCCATGATCGCGATGATCCCACTCCACTGGTCAATGGCGGGACCCAGAGCCAGGGAGAACAGCCGCAGCAGCAGCGCGAAGCCCGCGGCCTTAGAGGCCACAGCGATAAAGGCGGTAATCGGCACCGGGGCACCCTCGTACACATCGGGCGTCCACATGTGGAAGGGAACGGCGGCCACCTTGAAGCCCAGACCCGCCGTGATCAGGGCCAGCGCCAGGAACAAGCCCGGGGTGGAGGCCTCAGTACTCTGCAATGCCTGGGCGATGCCAGAGTAGTAGGTCGTGCCCGTCATCCCATACAGAATACTGAACCCGTATAGGAGCAGCGCCGAGGCGAAGGCGCTGAGGATAATATACTTCACCCCCGCTTCGTTTGAGCGAGGATCGTCCTTCGCGTAGGAGGTCAGCACGTAGAGACAAAAGTTCAGCAGCTCCAGGGATATGTACGCGGTTATTATCTCTCCCGCAGCGGCCATTATGATCATTGCCAGGGTTGCTAGCAGGATGAGGCCGTAGTACTCCCCCGGATACCTGAGATGGAGCTTAACAAAGTCGACAGATATCAGAACTATAAAGATCGACATAAGGGGAAAGAGGATGCGGAAGAAGTGAGTGTACCCATCCACCAGGAATAGGCCGTTGTACAAAGAGCCTGTGCTGCCAATTAGGGGTATGGTGACCAGTATAACTGCCACCAGTGACAACACACACAGCAAACTCAACCATCCCTTTTGCCTGCGGTCCAGGAAGAGGTCCGTGGCAAGAAGGGAAATGGCGAGGCCGGTCAGCGCAAATTCGGGTATAAGGAGAGCAAAGTTAATCATCCAGCTTTAACCAGAGGCACAATCTTCTCCAGGTTCTCCACTCCGCTAGATATGATCGGCATTAATGAATTGGGAAAGAGCCCTACGAGCACCAGCACGAACACCAGGATGGCCATGCTGACTCCCTCCAAGGGAGAGGCGTCCCGGATATGCTGCCATTGCTCACCAAGGGGACCAAAGAGGACCGTCGCCAGCAATCGCAGAATATACACCGCTGTTATCGCGGCGCCAATGACCCCAAGAACCGCTACCAGAGGATAGGTCTGAAAGGCGCCGACGAAAACCAGGAACTCGGCGACAAATCCGCTGAGTCCCGGCAAACCCAGGGAGGTGAGGCCGGCCACCATCAAGAAGGTGGCTACCACGCCCATCCTTCGGGCCAGCCCGCCAAACTTCGCTATCTCCCTTATATGTGATCTATCGTATAGTACACCTACAACAGCGAAAAGTAGGGCCGTCATGATCCCATGTGAAAACATCTGCAGGACAGCTCCGTTCATCCCCACCACAGAGAGAGTCCCGAATCCCATTAGAACGTAGCCCATGTGACTCACGCTGGAGTACCCCACAACGTATTTCAGGTCTCCCTGGGCCATTGCCGAGACCGCACCGTACAACACGTTTATAGTGGCGAGAACTAGAAGGAACGGCATCCAGGTAACCGCCCCCTCGGGCATAAGGGTCATGCCCACCCTGATTATGCCGTAGGCTCCCAACTTCATTAGAACCCCTGCGTGGAGCATACTCACCCCCGTGGGAGCTGCCACGTGTCCATCGGGGGACCAAGTGTGGAAAGGCCACAGGCCAGCAAGCACGCCAAATCCTATCATGACAAAGGGGAAGAAGATGTTCTGAAACTCCAGAGAGAATCTGGCCTTTTGCAACTCGAAGAGGCTGAAGCTGCCCGCGCCAGACTGCACATATATAGCGATGAGGGCTATCCACACCGGCACGCTCCCTGCCACCAGGTACAGGACCAGCTTCATGGCCCCGTACTCCTTAGTGCGGAGGAAGACGCCAAAGTCAGTGCTACTACCCCAAACCCCAATGAGGGGGTACATTGGTATGACAGCCAACTCGTAGAAGAAAAAGAAGAAGAATAGGTCTAGAGACATAAAGGTCCCGTACACGCCTCCAACCAGGACCAGCAATAGGAAGAAGAAGTCCTTCACTCTGGTCTCAAGCGTGCACATCATGAGCACACCCGTGAAAATGACGATCCCGGTGAGAAGCACCATGGGCGCGGAGATGCCGTCGACGCCTAGAATTAAGGAGATGCCAAGAGGAGGAAACCAGGGGTAGCTCTCCAGGAGCTGATAGCCACCCGCCTGGTGATCGTATCCAAGGAACACGTAGAGGGATAATACCAGACACCCGAGACTGGTGACGACCGCCACCCATTTGATAGCCCTTCTCAAGCTCCCGGGCAGGAGCATTATCACAAGAGCGCCCGCGAAAGGCAGGAAGAGAAGTGTTGAAAGAATGGGCACGATCTTGTCTTATGCCTCCCGGGGGCAGCTTCTACACTTCGGTTGTCGGGTATGCCCAAGGAAGCAGGTTACCACAGGCATTAGAGAAGTGTCAAAAAATCAGGGCGCAGGGCAGTAATATGCTCCTGCCATTGTGGTATGGGTGTATCAAACCCTCAGATTCCCTAGGGATCAAGAGCAACGAGAATAGGGGAACAAACGTTAAACTTTTAATACCGATTGGTTTATAATATATAGTGATGATACAAAGAATTCTAAAACTTACCTACAGGAGCACCTCCGCGCACGGAGTCCCGATAGGTCGGGACAAGGCGGACGGGGGATGGCTGTTGCACCCCATAGTTCTTACGGCCCTGCTAGCTCTCACCCTGATCCCCTTCACCAGCAGCAGGTCCGCGGCTTCTGAGGCGAGCGCCTCCAGCGCCAACAAGATCCGCTGGGGCTATTACGTAGCCTACGACGCCACCTCCTTTCGCTCTCTCCGACAGAACGTAAGCTACCTGGACTACCTCTCGCCCTACTGGTTTACCATCGACGGCCAGGGACAGGTGTCCGACCGCGCCGACTGGGGCCTTCCGGACCCCAATCGAGACGAAGTCATAGCTATGGCTCGGGCCCACGGTGTAAAGATAGTCCCAATGATCATCAATCTAGCCCGCAATGAGGACTTCCACCGGGTGCTGGCCGACCCTTCCATCCGCGCCCGGGCCATTCAGGGGATAGTAGATCTGGTTGTAAATGGAGGATACGATGGGATCAATATAGACTTTGAGGCCATAAGCCCTGAGGACCGTCCCTATCTCACGACCTTCATGACGGAGCTAGCCCCCATCCTTCGAGGTAAGCGAAAACTGGTCACCCAGGCTATCGCCGCCAGGACGGAGGAGAAGCTGACGGGATGGGCCGGGGGTTATGACTACGCGGCCCTCGGCCGGGTCAACGACCTGATTATCCTCATGTCCTACGGCTACGGCACCCAGCGCCCCCAGTCCACTGCCCCTTTCCCCTGGGTTGAGGGAAGCGCGGCTTACGCCGCCAGCCAGATCCCTAAAGAGAAACTGCTCTTAGGGCTGCCCTGGTACGGCTATGACTGGAACTTAGCCACAGGTCGAGTAGAGGCCCTCGATCACGCTCAGGCCGTGGCCAGAGCGCAGAAGAACGGAGCTGCTCTCCAGTATGACCTAGCCGTTCAAGGCTCCTTCTTCTCCTACTCCGCCGACGGCCAAGAGCACCAGGTGTGGTTTGAAGACGCCCGCAGCAATGAGGCCAAGATAGCCCTGGTGCACAAGTACGGCCTGGCTGGTGTCGCGGCGTGGCGCATCGGCCACGAAGACCC
>JAENIT010000052.1 GCA_016844365.1 Dehalococcoidia bacterium | reverse complement strand
CCTAGGGGGAGCAGGTTCATGGAGTACTCCGTCCCTTTCCATTTGACGGCGAACAGTCTGGGCGGGTATCCGAAGCCGAACTCCTGGACCACCACGCCGGCCATTTTAGCTGTAATGAAGTGACCCAGCTCGTGGACCATAACCAGGGGTAGAAGGACCGCGAAAAAGGATGCTGCCGCAAAGATTACGTTTTCCAAAACTACATCTCTCCTATAAATATCCTGCCCCAGGACTCCGCCTCAAGCACTTCTTCCAAGGAGGGTTGGTACACGGGCTTATGGTGGTCTAGGGCTTTGCTCACCAGTTTGGAAATGTCAGAGAAGGGTATACAGCCCTTGAGAAATAGCTCCACTACCCCTTCGTCCGCGCCCACCAGTGCTGCCGGATAGGTGCCGCCGGCGCGGCCTGCTTCCAGCGCCAGCTCGAAGCAGGGGTATCGGCCTGGCTCGATATCGGTGAAGGTCAGAGGTGTAATAGTCGAAAAATCCAGCTTCGGCAGGTTCAGCACATCCCACCGCTCTGGATAAGATAGGGCGTACTGAATGGGTATCCGCATGTCTGGCTGGCTGAGCTGCATTCGGACGGTGCCGTCGACCAGCTTCGCCAGGGCATGCACTATGCTCTCTCGATGAAGCACCACCTCTATTCTTTCAAGCGTAACACCGAAAAGCCATCGGGCCTCTATAACCTCCAGTCCTTTGTTCATCAACGTAGCTGAATCGATAGTGATCTTGGGCCCCATGCTCCAAGTCGGATGTCTCAGCGCCTCCTCTGGCGTCACCGTGGCGAGACGTTCCAGAGGGTAGTCTCTGAAGGCTCCGCCGGAGGCGGTTATGACCAGACTCTCTACATCACTGTCCCTGGTCTCGGCTAGGCACTGCCACAGACCGCTATGCTCGCTATCAACGGGTAGTATAGTGGCGCCGCTCTTTCGTGCCGTCTCTATTACAAGGGCTCCGGCCATTACCAGTGCCTCTTTGTTGGCCAGGGCCACCGTCTTTCCAGCTTCCAGCGCAGCTAGAGTTGGGGTGAGTCCTGCTGCGCCTCCTGTCGCCACTACCACAAGGTCCACTTCGGGATGGCGGGCTCCTACGTTGAATAGGAGGTCTTCATCCAGAGGTTCCAGGGAGTACACCAAGGCGGGCTTAAAGTCCAGCACTTGCCGGGCCAGGAGCTTGGTGTTCCTTCCCCCAGCCAGGGCTACCACTTGGACTCTATCCCGCCAAGACAGGGCCACCTCAAGGGTCTGTCTGCCTACGGAGCCTGTTGATCCCAGTATGGCAATCCGTTTCATCAGCCTCTTAAAAACCAACCAGAATAATAGTATATCAACGGTACTGTGAAAACAAGGCTGTCCAAACGGTCCAGGATACCACCGTGTCCTGGTATGAGAGACCCAGAGTCCTTTACTCCTGCGCTGCGCTTTAGCACAGACTCCGAGAGGTCTCCGATCTGGGAGATTATACCGATAAGTGCGCCTAGGGCCACGATGTGCCCAAAGGGAATGGGGAGGCGGAAAATATACACCAGAACCGCACAGGATGCTAAAGCCCCGATCAGTCCAGCCATAGCTCCTTCCCACGTTTTTCCGGGGCTTATATCCGGAGCGAGTCGCCTCTTACCCCAACTCCGGCCCACTAAAAAGGCGGAGGTGTCGGTGGCGAAGGTGCAGAACAGAATTAGAAGAATCAGCTCTCTGCCATACACAAGTTCCCTTAGCAGGACAAAATGGCCCATCACCCACCCCACGTACATCACGCCTCCGAAGTACCATAACCAGGCGGTGTATCTGGCGCTGTCCGTGGGTTTAGTGATCGTAGCCACGAAGGAGAATAACAGAGCCAGGGTTATTAGGAGGCCGGTGAAGGAGCTACCCAGGCGGGTGGCGGCTATGAAAAAGAGAGAGCTGATGCTACCCACCCATCTTACGCTGCCGCTAGCACCGATGGCGCTGGCTGCCATAGTGTAGTACTCCCAAGAGGCTAAAAAGGTGACGACGGCCACGGCGGGGGTGAACCAGGGCTCTCCTACCCAAACAAGGGCGATAAGCGGGGGAAGGGCTACCAGCGCGCTGAGGACCCGTTGGCCCATATCTTCAGGTGTGTCCTTACTCCGGTTGGAGTCCTCCAAACCGGCGTTGCCGCTGGCTGTAGGCTATCAGGGCCTCTTTAACGTGGCCCTCGTTGAAGTCGGGCCAGTAGACAGGGATCGAGTAGTACTCGCTATAGGCGGCCTGCCAGATGAGGAAGTTGCTGAGGCGCATCTCCCCGGCAGTCCTGATAATCAAGTCGGGGTCAGGCATATCCCCGGTATAGAGATATCGCCTTAACATCCCTTCGTCCACCGTATCTGCTGGCGTTTCGGCCCGGATGATATTTCTCACCGCATCTAGGATCTCAGCGCGCCCGCCGTAGTTGAAGGCTAAGCTTAGGACCATCTTTTCGTTGTTCTTGGTGAGATCTAATGCCCAGAGCACCTTGCTCTGGAGGTCGTCAGGCAGGCCATCGAGATTGCCTAAGTGGCGTAGCTGAATGCCAGCTTCGTGGAGGGCCTTGGCCTCTCGATCGATGACCTGCCTTAGTATGTGAAAGAGGCCATTTACTTCGTTCTCTGGCCTTGTCCAGTTCTCTGTGGAGAAAGCGTACAAGGTAAGATACTGGACTCCATCATCCGCGAAGGCCTTTACAATGCGTCTTATATTCTCGGTGCCAGCCTGGTGACCTGCCAGCCTTGGCAGGCTCCTGCTCTTTGCCCATCTCCCGTTGCCATCCATAACTATGGCTACATGGGTGGGCACGGATTCCAGTCCGTGGTGGGAACTTTGATAGAAAAGCTTTTCCATCACCTGGGCATAGGCCAAGACACCCAATTGCAGCCTATACCTCCATCACCTCCGACTCTTTGGCCCGACCCACCTGGTCCAACTCGCCTATAAAGGTGTCCGTCAGCTTCTGGAGCTGTTCGGACGCCCGCCGCTCATCATCTTCGGAGACCTCTTTGCGCTTCTCCTTGGCCCGAATCACATCGACGCAGTCCCGGCGAATGTTTCGTAAAGAGACACGACCGTCCTCCACCTTTTTCCGTACCTGGCGAACCAACTCCTGTCTCCGCTCCCTGGTGAGCTGAGGTATGGCGAGACGGATCACGGCGCCGTCGTTGGAGGGGGTAATCCCTAGATCGGACTTCTGAATAGCCTTCTGTATGTCTCCGATGGCCTGGCGGTCCCAGGGTTGGATGGTCAGGAGGCTGGCCTCCGTGGCTGTTATAGTTGCCAGATGGGCCAATGGTGTGGCGGTTCCGTGGTAGTCCACCGTTAAGTGCTCTACCAGAGATGGGCTAGCCCTCCCGGTGCGTATCCCGGCCATCTCCCGCCGTGCGGCTTCAATGCTCTTTTTCATCCGAGATTCGGCATCATTAAGCACATCTTCAACCACTTTTCCCTCCTGGAAGCGTTTTCGTTAGCTGTGAAAAATCGATGCTGCTACCGAGACGCTGAAACAAGGGTTCCTATGGCCTCACCCAAGACAGCTTTTCTAAGTCCATTTGATTCCATCAGGTCGAAAACAATGATTGGGAGCTGGTGCTCCATGCACAAGGACACGGCAGTGCTGTCCATGACCTGAAGGCGCATGTTTATAGCGTCCAGGTATGTGAGGTAGTCAAAGCGCTTGGCCCCGGTTGTCTTGTTGGGGTCGGCATCATAGATTCCGTCGACCTTGTTTTTGCTCATGAGAAGGACTTCAGCCCCGATCTCCAAGGCCCGCAGCGCCGACGCCGTGTCAGTAGTAAAGTAGGGGTTGCCAGTGCCGGCGGCAAAGATGACCACGCGGCCCTTCTCCAGGTGTCTTATGGCCCGTCGCCTAATGTAAGGCTCGGCCACCGCCTGGATGGGGATCGCGGTTTGTGTCCTGGTCACCAGCCCTATTTGCTCAAGGGAGTCCTGGAGCACCAAGGCGTTTATAACGGTGGCAAGCATACCGGCGTAATCGGCGGTAGCGCGATCCATACCTGAAGCCTGAGGAGAGCTGCCTCGCCAGATATTGCCCCCGCCGATGACCACGGCCATCTCCAGTCCCAGGTCAACGACGCCCTTGATCTCCTGGGATACCGCGGCTACTACCTGAAGGTCAATACCATGGTCCCCATCTCCTACTAAGGCCTCTCCGCTGAGCTTTAACAGCACCCGTTTGTATCTGAGCATACTCCCAATAATAGCTTCCAGTTATAGATATTGTGTGATCAAGGGCAATTGACCTGGTTGCTAATTACCCAACTCGAAGCGGGAGAACCTCCTGACTTTTATGTTCTCGCCTGTTTTTGCTATCACGTCGGTTATGATGTCTTTAACCTGTTTACCGGGGTCCTTGATAAAGGGTTGTAGCAACAGGCAATCCTCAGGGTTTACATCTGATGCTGGAGGAATGTCATCATCGCCTATGTACGTGGGGTTGGCGGCTGCTACCTGCATAGCTATATCGTGGGCTAACTGGTGAAAGTAATCACTGCGCGCTACAAAGTCAGTCTCACAGTTCAGCTCTACCATAGCGCCTATGCGGCCCCCAGCGTGGAGGTAGGTATCTACAAGCCCCTGGCTCGCCACCCGGCTAGCCCGCTTCTCTGCTCGGGCCAGACCGTTTTGTCTAAGGACATCGGTTGCCTTATCAATGTCCCCCGCAGCGTCTTCCAGGGCCCTCCGGCAATCCATAACCCCGGCCCCGGTCCTTTCTCTAAGCTCTCTAACTGTTGAAGCGGAGATCTCCAATTTGGTACTCCTACTGAGTAGTATTTTGGTTGTCCACCTCGGCCAGTTCCTCGGTGGTGTCGGGGCTGTCTCCATTCGTGGGAAGAGCGCTTGATGTCTGCGCGATCTCTTCCGCAGGATCGTACACAACTCCCGATACATACTCGCCGCCCTCATCTTCGGCGTAGTATTGTCTGGCGGTAAGTCCCTCCAAGGCAGCATCGGCGAGTTTGGAACACAGCAACTTTACGGCTCTTATAGCGTCGTCGTTGGCTGGAATCGGGTAATCCACCTCGTCCGGGTTGCAGTTAGTGTCCACCACTGCTACCACCGGTATGCCCATTCTACGGGCCTCGGCCACAGCAATATGCTCCTTGCCGGTGTCCACTATGAACATTGTGCCTGGGAGTCGGGTCATCTCCTTTATTCCCCCAAGGTAGCGGTTGAGGCGAGTGATCTGCTCTCCAAGCCGCAGCGCCTCTTTTTTAGGCAAGTTGGCAAGCTCTCCCTTGACCTGCCTGTCTTCCAGGCGTACCAGAAAGTCGATCCTGCTCTGTATAGTGGAGAAGTTGGTAAGAGTTCCTCCAAGCCACCGCTGGTTGATGAAGGGCATACCACACCTTTCGGCTTCCTGGGCTATGGACTCCTGGGCCTGCTTCTTAGTGCCTACGAAAAGGATAGTTTCCCCACCGGCTACCAGATCCCGAACAAAGTTATAGGCCTCGTCCAGCTTGGAGACAGTCTGCTGGAGGTCTATTATATGGATGCCATTGCGCTCGGTGAAGATAAAGCGACGCATCTTGGGATTCCACCGTCGCGTCTGGTGACCGAAGTGGACACCCGCCTCTAAAAGAGATTTCATGGAAACTACGTTAGGCAAGTTCTACCCCCTGGTTCCTCCTTGAATGGTGCGCTTCTTGTCCACATTGGACTCGTTGGTAGTATAGCACAAACCCAAAGGGGAGGGAATACCACTCACCCGCACATCGTAGAGTCTGAAGAGTAGACCCGTCACTACCAGGCGATCCGGAAGATGAGCATATTCTCCGGCGAGGAGGTGATAAAACAGCGGTGGCTTGCTTCAACGATCTGCTGGAAGCGAGAATCATCTAAAGTCCAGTGGTGCCAGCTAGGAAACGCCGCCATATAGGTTGCGCCTCGCTCCCGCATTAGGGATATAACAGCCTCCGGCTCCCCAGGGCGGTAAGTGAGTTCCGGCGTTATGAGTCCCACGGTGTCCAAGACCGCGCGCTCCGAGAAATATCCTATGGCTCCTATGTCGTGGGTGGCCACCACGGTCCCCTGAGAGGTGTTGGCCTTTAACCAGAGAGCGGTGGCTACCTGCTGGTCGTTGATGAACTTGACGTTGCAGGAATAGATCACCGCTCCTATAACCCACCAGGCAAGGGTGAAGATCGCTACGTACTCCATGATGGGCCGGCGCCACCGAATAAAAGTCGGGTGCTCCAGAAGGCGCGCGGTTGCCGCCGCGCCGCCGAGCAGTAGTATTGGTATAGAGGGCATCAGATACCGCCCGTGGTGGATATTGGGAGCTGGCAGCCATACGAAGTACATAACGAACAGTAGCACAACCCACCCCAAGGGCAATGTTAGGGCCCATAGAAAAGGCGCGTTGGCCAACTCCGTGCCTCGCTTACCTCGTATCCTTCCCAAGGAGGATAGGAAAACGACGCCCATGACACCTGGCAGGAGCGCCAATAGGGGCCCTGGAGCCAGGGCGGTAATGATCCCCAATATGTATTGAGGCAGGTGTTCCAGCCCCAGGCCCTTAGCGTAGAAGACGTTCTTCGCATAGAAGGTGGAGGGTAGAATGTTCCCGGTGGAGCTGTGGTTATAGGCCAGATAGGG
>JAENIT010000051.1 GCA_016844365.1 Dehalococcoidia bacterium | reverse complement strand
AGATACGGAGTCTGCGGCCATAGTGGGGTGGTTTGGCAGGTCTGGGAGTGGATAGTAGGCTTGAGTAGTTGGGAGATTTGTCTATGGCGAGTGAGTATATAGTAAGAGCCGGTTTGTGGGTTGAATTTGGCTTAACGGGACGGCTGACAGGCTGAGATAGGCCCTCACGAATTCTTTTGGCTGTGCTAGGTTTTCCGCCCCACTAAATTGTGGGTAGACAGTGGGTTGCAAATCTAGGAAATATGTGCTATAATATATATATACTCGCTCAAACTGCGTGAAAGTCAAGTGGACTGAAGGTACCAACCTTGTGCGCTATGATAGTCTCTTGGGAATAGAGATTCCACGCTTGCGCCATACAGATAGGGCACAGAACACCGCTTTAGCTTCGTGCTTCGAGTTCCCCCTGACTACCTCAGAGATAATGTCATAACATCAAGGGATGCTCCCTGTAGTCACCCCGGACGTTCTTCCTAAGAAAACACACAACTGAATAGGTCATTTTAGAGTTGGAGCCAGAGTATCTGGTTCAAGATTTAATATGATGAAAAAGGCGGTCCCCACACGGGATCAAACCGTCAAAGGACGGCTTACCGAGCTAGCGATGTTCAGTCGTATTTCCGATAAGAAGGGAGGTGATTGCCAGGTTGAGCATCGGTGGTCTGCCAAGACTTCCTCCTGCCAAATACCCAAGGCATTGCGTAAGCTGGGCGAGGACGGTTTGTTGGAACGGTTCCTGCCCATGAGCGAGGGCAGCAAGCGGGGAGTAACCTACAAGTGGCGGGTAACCTAACTTCCGATGGGGCACATATAGAGGTGGAGGTGAACTTGCCCCGCTGCGCCGACTAAAGAAGGATTAGCCTAGTGAAAGGAGGTAGTATGCGTGGTCAGCTAATCGACATGTGGGACTTAATCAACATGGAACTTCCCCCAAAAGGAGAAGCGTGGGGGCCTTGGCGGTATAACAGAGATAACTTAACTCTGGAATTCTGGCGGGGCCAGAAGCTGAGGTATTACGTAGATTTGGAGAGGTGCAGAAACAGTGCCGAGATCCTTGACTGGGTCGCCCAGGTATCGGATAAGTCATGGGCTAGTGATGCAGATGTAGGCCAATTGGTTCGCGCATTGAACGGACTGCTTCACCTTCAGAACAACATTTGCAGTTCTGGGGTAGACCATGAAATCGACCCAAAGGTGATCTTGTCCCACTGAACCCACCTTTCGCATAGCGAGACAGTCAGGGACAGTAGTGTTAAGGAGCGGGGTCTTGATGTAAGACCCCGCTCCTGCTTATCACTTTTTTAAGTATCTTACCTAGCTAGGGATAGCCTCGTACCAAGGCTCGCACACTGAAGGCTTTTATTTGGTCGCTGCTTGTCAAGTACATTAAGAAAATTGTGAAATCGTATCGCAGGCCAGGTGCTAGGAGTACCCCTAGAGTTTCGTTATATGAGGTTGGTGGTTTGGACGACAAAAAAAGGGATGTTTGTGGTGCGGAGTGGAGTTCAAGGATTCGATGTTCCTGGTCATACAAGACCACCTCGAAAGAGGCCCACAAGGAATGGTTACAGGTATTGACTACCTCGACTTGTATATGGGATGGAGTGCCTTGTGCGTTCTCAATCTTGACGCTTTGTGAGGGGTCGCAAGGTAGTTGAGTGGGGTCGGGAGGAATCCAAGATAATGGCTGTTGGGTTGGCGTTGGCACTCTTGGAGTGGGTATTGTAGGCTTCCCTCCCGTCTCGTATGGTGTAGGTGAACCTGCTCCTGGCAGCACCGGCTTACCGAGTGTCGGTGGTCGTTGCCCACCGCCAGCTAGACAAGACGATACCACTATCAACGCTACTATTATTAGCAAGATGCGTAGCAGCCAGACGCCTCTCACCGTCTCAACTCCAACGTTACTAGGGCCTGCTCTACCATTACAGCACTAAGGTTATAAGGTATCCACCTCCAATCGTCTGCCCAAAACAGCCACTCAGGGTAACTAACATAATTATTGCCCACTATTCCTATAACCCGTACATGCCAAGTTCCATCAGGGTTATAGGAAGCTCTTACGGTTACTAGTTCTTCTCCCCGGCGTCCAAACGGCCCCAACCGTGCCAGCAGCAGGTTCTCTACCAAGCTGGGTGTCAGAACAGGTGTTGGCGTGGGTAAGGAAACCACGAGCTTCCCCCCAGGTAAAGCGACATTACCGTCCCGAAATAGAACCCAGGCGTTCTGGAGGATGGAGAACAGAAGAAGTGCTGCCAGAAGGAGCACGGCCACTTTCAACTTACTCCGCATAGTGGCCTAATCGTAGCCCTTTTTACCTGCTGGTGCAACTACTGTGGTATAAGAGGTGTGGTAAGTTTCAGCACTAGCTTCTCTAAGAAAAGAGGGAAGGAAGGGCTGAAAGCCACAGATTTTGGGGTGATTTGGCGGGGTTTACAGGCGTAGCCTGTCGCTTGCTTCCCACGCAAGATATCAGAGTTTCAAATCCTCTACTGTCCGCTGTACGGCCTATATGCTTCTTATCACCCCTACTACGCGCCCCTGGATCTCAACGTTGTCGGGGTGGGTGTAGATGGGCTCCATCTGGACATTGGCGGGCTGTAGGCGCACTCGGCCCGGCTCCTGGTAGACCTTCTTCAAGGTTACCTCTTTCTCATCCTTGAGCCAGACCGCGGCCATCTCCCCGTTGTCCACGGACTGGGCCGCCTGCATCAGCACGATATCACCGTCGTTGATGAGGGCGTCGATCATGGAGTGGCCCCGGACCTTGAGGGCGTATAGGTCCGTTTTGCCCTTGGCGAGGTCGCTATTGATCTCGATGGTCTCGATGGCGCTGCCCGGGCCCCAGGTATCGGCCGATGGGACGGGGATAGGCAGGCCAGCAGCGATGTATCCATATAGGGGCACCTGCACTGTGCTTGCCAAGTCCTTCTTTCTCCCCAGCACCTCTATGCCCCTGGAGACCAACTCGTCCCGGCGTATGTAGTTCCGTTCCACCAGTATTCTCAGATTGTAGTCCACCACTGAGGTGGAGCTTATGTCACATCCGAGCATTATCTCCCGGATGCTAGGGGGATACCCCTTTTCCTCCAGGAACAGGTAGATATACTTTATAATCTTCTCCTGCTTAGAGGACAGTCCCTCCGACGCTCGTCTGCGCACAGCTCGCCTCCTGATTTAGTATACTGTCATTGTTGTAGTTGCGACTTTACGGCTCTCGCAAAGAACAACCGTACCGAACTTGAGTTCTATAATAGATTATCATCCCTTTTCAGGGCTGTCAATAGGGTGAATGGCTCGGCACAGCTCAGCTTGTCAGGCCACTCTCTCTGAGATACACTTTCTGTAAGCAGGAAGATCGACAGTGCGTTCTGGTGTCATAGAAGGATGGACAGCTCTGCGGTGTCGGTGGCTGAGACTGTACTGTGGCCAACCGCCGATCACGCCTTTCCACCTCGAAACATGAATACTTCTGGGAACTACGTCAGATCCAAAGGCACAGCTTCACCCTCAGCCAGAGTGAAGGTGGCCTTGGTCAGGGCCATAGAGCCGCTGGTAAAGGCAGGGTACTGGGTTTACCAACGGCTGGCTCCAGACGCCAGAGGGGGGGATACCCTGCTGCGCCATGAAGCGGTCGGCGGCGAGCTAAACCCCGGAGAGGTTCGCAAGATCCTCGTGGTGCGCCTCGACTCCATCGGTGACCTGTTGCTGAGCGAGCCTGCCATCGCAGCGCTGGGCCGGCGCTTCCCAGGGGCCAGTATCCACCTCCTGGCCAGTGGCTCCAGCAGCGCGGTCCTGTCGGGTAATCCCCATGTAGATCGTGTTATATACTACGAGGCCCCTTGGCATGCCGCTTGGCGAGGCGCAAGGGTGAGCTGGCCGGTGGAGGCACTGAGGCTGTGGAGGCTGGTGACGCGACTGCGTAAAGAGGAGTACGATCTAGGGGTAGAGCTAAGGGGCGATTTCAGGGACATCCTGCTAATGGCGGCCGTGGGGGTCAAGATGAAGGTGGGGAGCGATGTCCGAGGGGGAGGGTTCCTCCTCGACCACCAGGCAGCCCATGATGAGTCGGCGCACCAGGTGAGTCTGGCCCTGAACATCGCCTCCGCGGTGGGCGCGGACCCACAGCCTCGACCACCAATGCTTTATCTTGGGGAGGAGGACAGGGCTCTGGCGACGCAGTTGCTGCCCTGGGGCCGTAGCGACCTGATAGCCTTTCATCTAGGGGCGGGGTTCCCCAGCAAGCGCCTGCCCCTGGAGAAGTTCATCGCAGCGGCTGCACAACTGTGTGGCGGCCACGAAACCAAAGAGCGGCGCATTGTTCTGGTTGGGGGGCCGGATGAACGAGCCCTGGCCGACGCCTTCAAAAGGGATTTCCGAGGGTCCGTCCTGGATATGGTGGGTAGACTGAGCGTACTTCAGACTGCGGCGGTCATAGAGAGGTGCTCTCTCTTCATCGGCAACGACAGCGCTCCCATGCATCTGGCTGCGGCGGTGGGGACCCCCGTCGTCACCTTCTTTGGACCATCGGAGACGTGGAGGTTCCATCCTTATGGGGTGGAGTATAGGCTCCTCGAGGTGGATCTGACGTGTCGTCCCTGCGACTACGTCCATTGCATCTATAGGGAGTATCTGTGCATGACCCGCCAGTCGGTGGAGGCTATTGTTGAGGCCGCGAAGGAGTCGCTTTCCCAGGGAGTGGGGGCGTCACTAGGAAAACGATAACCGGCGCATCTTATAGGCGCGCTGTCGGAGGGAGTTAAAGTGAGAAGCATAAGAATAGTCCTGGGAGTCACTGCCTCGGTGCTTATGGTGGGGGTTTACCTGCTATCCAGGGGAGTTTCGCCTGTGGCGGCGGATATTGTGAATGTGATAATCACGAACTTCGCTTTTCAACCTTCTAAAGTGGAGGTTCCGGTGGGATCCAGAGTGACATGGCTTCATAATGACTCTGCTCCCCACACTACAACTAGCGACAGTCTGATATGGGACTCCCCGGTCATGGATAAGGGTGACACTTTCAGTTTCATTTTTACCTCTGCTGGAACATTCAACTACGTCTGCCGTATCCACCCCTTCATGAAGGGCACTGTGGTTGTTACCCAGGCCGAGCCGCCGCCGCCAGAACCCACCGCAACTCCCCGGCCTACGGCGACTCCAGATCCCGGTCTCGGACAACCTCACCCTCTCTCCCCCGATAATGGAGCGACCCTTGGGAATTTTAATCCCACCCTGAGTTGGGCGCTGCCCCCGGGCGCTACCCAGTACCATCTGGCAGTAACCCCGGCCAACGGTGATGGCCCGGGGATAAGGATTATAGGTAATGCGGCATCCAGCTTCGCCATACCGTCCCCTCCGCAGTGGTACGGCCTCCTGCCCGACATGGGCTACACCTGGATGGTCAGAGTAACCGACGCCGGCGCTTCTGTTGGTGAGGATGACCCTTCATGGGGCCAATCGTCCGAACCGCGCTCCTTCCGTACCCCCAAGGTGACCGGCGATACTATCGGTGCGGTGTCACCGGCGGAAGGCGCTACAGTG
>JAENIT010000050.1 GCA_016844365.1 Dehalococcoidia bacterium | reverse complement strand
GGGCTATCGAGTTAATGTGGCTGATGATGGAGAGGTGACTCTTGACATCGCTAGGGGCAGGTGAAGCCCAACCTCGTTATTCTAGACATTATCCTTCCAATACTCAATGGGCTAGAGGTGTACCGAAGCCTGTGGCGGGAGAGCAGCACTCCAGTCATTATGCGTAAAGCAAAAGGGGACTAGAGCGACAGGGGTTATTGGCGTGACGACTTGAGTAAGCAATGACGACGACGATATAGAGGCCCTTTATGACCAATCGAAGGCCCATGTCCTGGGGCGGTTAGCCGATCAGTCGACCTACATCGCCGAATTGGTGATCATTCGCGAAGTTCGGAGAGATTAGAGAAACCGTCGCCACAGTTCCGTCACCTGGGTTACCCGACGAGGTACAGTGTGGGGTATATGAAGATCCAGGCTACGTCCACAAAGTGCCAGTACTTAACCGCCCCCTCTACAGGCCAGAAATTTCCTGGCCGATAGCGTCCGTTACGGCCTAGGAGAAGGACCAGGATCAGTACCCCCAGACCGCTTATCATGTGGAAAGCGTGAAACCCTGTTACGGTAAAAAATAGAGTCCCATAGCCCGTATGGGGTGGGAAATGCTTGAAACCCTCGCTCCACTCTATCCCAACTCCCAACAAGAACAGGCTGCCAAGAACTATAGTGGCTAGGCAGTTGCGCATGAAACCCGACTGATTGCCGAAGGCAGCGGAAGTCTCTGCCCGATATGCAGTGAGGCCGCTTAGCAACAGGGTAATGGTTATGGCAAGGCCTAGGGGTTGGTTCAACTCCTCTGGCCGGTTCAGGCCTTGGAGGTAAAATCGGCTGGAGATTAGCGCCGAAAAGAGAAAGCCTTCTGATATAATGAACAGCCAGAGGCCGAGCCTGTTGATGTAAAGACGGCTAGCCTGTTTGTGGGCGTGAGTAATTGTTGTCATGGATCTTTACTCCTCCGGGTGCCACAGTTGGGTGATATGCATAAAGACTTTGATGCTACTTTGATGCTTATGGCAGTGTAAAAGAGCGCCAGCGCATAGATGGGGAGTATGACGCCATGCCGCACTGTATTGGCGAGGGCGTACTGCGCAACGATTAGTATGGTGCCGATTATGAACACTATCAAGCCCAAGCGCATCAACCCACCTTGACGAGACTCCTCCATAAGGTTACCTCCGCTTTATCTAGGGATTAACCAATAACCGTACCCTTACTGTCGCTCTTGCCCCCCTGCACCCGCTGGGCCAACTATGGCATGTACGGATCCGGGAACGCCGTAGTTGTAGGGATGATCAACTACATGGGGCTCCATCAGGAAATTCTCCAATGGTGGCGGAGAAGAGGTCTGCCACTCCAGGGTGCGGGCTCGCCATGGGTTAGCAACGGACTTTGGCCCTTTGGCCCAGGAGCGCACCATGTTATGCACGAACACCAGGAAGCTAGCGCCTAACAGAAAAGCAAATATGCTGGTATGAAAGTTGCCTCCAGCCAATTCCGCGGGATAATCAGCCACTCGCCGGTTCATTCCCTGCATCCCCACACTGAACATGGTGAGGAAAGTGGCGTTGTAGGCTACGAACATCCACCAGAAGTGGACTTGCCCCAGCTTCTCGTTGAACATACGTCCCGTGATCTTGGGAAACCAGTAATATATTCCAGCGAAGATGGCGAAGACCTCTCCTCCCATGATGGTGTAGTGGAAGTGGGCTACCACAAAGTATGTATCCTGAAGGTGGATGTCGGTGGGGACGTCGGCCAGGAATATCCCCGTGATGCCACCAATGAGGAAGTTAAAGACGAAGGCTAGTGAAAAGAGCATAGGGGTTGTGAGCCACAAGCGCCCCTGCCAGATAGTCCCCAGGGCGGATAAGAAGATCAGTCCGGTAGGGACTGAAATCATCTCCGTGGTGACCATGAAGGGGATGTGAAGAGAGTTTGACATACCGCTGGTGTAGAGATGATGAGCCCAAACCGTGAAACTCATCACGGCTATGGCGATAAAGGCCCCAACCGACCACTTGTAGGCGAAGAGAGGCTTGCGGGAGAAGTGCGTCAACACCTCCAGGGCCACCCCGAAGCCGGGGATGATCATGATATAGACCGCTGGGTGGGAGTAGAACCAGAAAAGGTGCTCGTACAGCAAAGGATTACCGCCCTGGGCCGCGTTATAGAACGAGGTGCCCACCACTCTATCCAGAACTACCGTAATAAGGGCTACTGCTACGACCTGGGTGGCAGTAAGGCTCATGATGGCAGAGACAAAAATGGACCAGACGAAGATGGGCAACCGCCCCCAGGTCATACCGGGGGCTCGGAGAGTAATGATAGTGGTGACGAAGTTGAGGCCGCCCAGGATGGAAGAGAGTCCGAAGGTGATGAAGGCTAGAAGAACAAGGAGCTGACCAGTGGCGTTAGTTACACTCAGGGGCGGGTAGGCGGTCCAGCCAGAGTCGAAGCCGCCGAAAAGAGGGGTGAGGGTTAGGAGAATCCCCACGGGTGGAATGAGCCAGTAGCTCAAGGCGTTAATCCTGGCAAAGGCTACATCCTCAGCGCCGATAAGGAGGGGTAGCATGAAGTTGGCGAATCCGCCCATGATAGTGGCCACCGCCACCGAGATCATGATGATGCCGTGGAGGCTCATGGTAGTGTTGAACTCTTTAGGCCCTATGATAGTCCGTCCTGGGGCCATTAGCTCCAGCCGCATCATCATTGCCAGAAGACCAGCTAGCAGAAAAAGAGTCATGAAGGTTACCAGGTACTGAATGCCGATGACCTTGTGGTCTATGGTGAAGCGGAAGTAGCGGCGCCAGCCTTGGGCGTCATCGTGCTTAACCGGGAGGCCAAACCACTCCCTAGCCCATACGTCCCAAACCCCCACGCCCAAGAGCCAGCCAATAAGGGCGAACACATAGCCAAGGGCTATGATCGGCTCCTTGGGGGGCTTCCCGGCCAAGCCGCTGAGAAGGGTGGCCAAGCCGCCACCTGCTGCGAATCCAATTGCGGCGAGGATTAGCCCCTTGATGATGGGTAAGAAAGTCATATTACTCTCCTAATTGCTAGCGCCTTTTTTCTGTGAGACCCAGGCGTCAAAATCCTTTTGTTCCACCACAGTCACCGAGGACTTCATAGTGGCGTGACCCAAGCCGCACAACTCTGCGCACTGCACTCTAAAGTTGTAGTCCTCCTTGAAGGAACCCACCCTGTCTGGGGTGGCGTACACCGTGGTAGTAATGCCGGGCACCGCGTCTATCTTGCTCCTGAAGGACGGTACCCAGAAGGAATGGATCACATCCGATGCGGTGACCTGAAAGCGCACCCTTCGTCCCACGGGAAGCACCAGTTCTGGGCTGGAGGCGATACCTTGCTCTGGGTAAGTAAATTGCCAGAACCACCGACTCCCTCTCGCCTCTACAACCAGTTCATTCTGAGCTGCCTCTGCTCCATGACCATGGCTTCGGAGCGCCAGAAGCTCTCTTATCCCGTACCCGGCCAAAAAAACGGTTAGAGCAAAGGTGACCACCACCCATGTGACTTCCAGGGGAAGGTTGCCCTGGATGGGTGGTCCATCCTCTTCCGGCTCTCCGTTATGGCGGAACCGCACCATGCTGTACACCAAGAGCACTACAACCATAGTGAAGACAGGCACTGAAAGCACCATCATGACAGTCATGGCGTTGTCTATAGTATGGGCTTCTAATGACCCAGGAGAGGGGAAGTAGTCGATGGCCGAGGCCACAGCGATCCCTGCCGCTGAGACCACAGCCCAGACTATGAATAAGACTAAGGCCTGGATTTTTCCGGTCATCGTTTAGACTCCTTAGGGGTACTAGCCGCCTGCGGCTACATCCACCTTTCCCTTCATACCGGCGTCTTTGTGCCCGGGCAAGCTACAGAATATCTCGTATGTTCCCGCCTTATCTGGGGAGAACTCCATGGTCGTAGACTCGCCAGTTTTAGATTGTATCACAAACTCCTTCCCGTCAGCCATCATCCCTTGGATAGTGATGTTGTGATCAGTCTTTCCGTCGTTGCGCAGGGTCAGCTTAGTGGGTTTGCCTACTTGCGAGCGGATGCTAGCAGGCTCAAACTTCCACTCGCTGGCTGCTATCGTTACCTCTCCAGAGACTTGAGTTTTTGGCTCACTACTGCTCTGCTCGCAGCCGGCTAGCAGAATAACCCCTAGGCCGAGAGTTAGAGCAAAAGAGATTCGACTTACCATAAGTTGTACCTCCTTTCTCATTAGATTCTAGGTAAAGCGCACCATAGTTACCCTACCCTTTTGGGTAGGTTTAGACCTACCCAAAAGGGTAGTTTTACTACATCATAACAATAATTGTAGAACAAAGGTTTGCGGGTGAAGATTTGCACAATAAAGTAAAGTATAGTAGAAGGACCTCGGCAGACTTGGTACCATAGCACCATGTCTGCCGAAAATGGTGTGAGTGGAATGCTGTTCAGCTCAGGTTGTATCTGGATGCATATAGTACAGCTTGCAGCCGACTCGAGACCCCCAGCTTGTTCAGGATGTTGGTAATATGGTTGCGGGCGGTGATATGGCTAACGCCCAGGTTTTCTCCGACTCCTTTAGTGTTGTGGCCGTTGGCCAGAAGACGGAGGACCTCCAGCTCTCGGCGAGTAAGCTTAGGTGGAGGTGGGGGAGAAAGGGCGCTATCATCAGCATCGGGGGCATCCTCATCTGAGAGAAATTTCCTAAGGGTGGCTATTGTCTTTTGGGCCCGCTCTTCGATTCGCCGGCGAGGGGTTACGTCCCTCAGGAGGTGGGCTACAGTACGGGCCCCCTTATGGTCTCCATCCAGCACCAGGACGCTGGAGTTGATCCACACCTCTGAACCCTCTTTGGTCTTAGCTTGAATGTCGTAGTTACAGGTTGGTTGTCCTCGACGAGCGTTTACCATTATGGGACAGTTACGTCGGCAAAAGCGGTAGTTGCGAGCGTCCCGTCCGCCTATGATCTCATGGCAGGGTCGTCCCACCGCTTCCTCAGACGAATAGCCCAGGATCTCCTCTGCTGAAGGACTCCAATAGGTAATTCGTTGTCCCATGTCCACGGCAAATAGTCCGTCTAACGTCCTCACGCCCTCTAGCCACGAGGGCTGAAATTCTACCTTGCTTTGTTTTCCCATGTCTTTAAGCCTCCACTAATATTTAAGAGTGATGACAGTTCGTGGCGCTTAAGCTCCTTTTTACTTCCGAACTGTCTCGCTCTTGTTAAATCGTTGCTGCTGGTTGTGATGGGAACTGCGACGGATTGTGCGATGCCGGGTCTCGTCAGTCGCCGGATAGAAAATGAAGGACTGTTGCGCAGTCACGACTCACTGCTTCTGAGAGCCTGGGGAACGTAGGAGCAGCTAGGGTCTGCTGCCAGGTAGTCTCCAGTAACAGCGAATGCTCTAGCCCTAGAGCCTCCGCAAACTCCCTTGAACTCGCATACCCCACACTTACCCTTCAGCTTGGATTGGTCCCTCAAGTCCTGAAAGAGGGGCGAATTGCGGTAAATCTCTGTTATGGGCTGGTTGCGCACGTTTCCTGCAGGGATCTGCAAGAAGCCGCTGGGACAGACGTCGCCTATGTGGCTCACAAAGCAGAAGCCGTTGCCGTCGCCGACCCCCCGCTCCTGCGGAGCTCGCCCCTCTCGGAAGGCGTATCCAGATCCCGTCATCTCCCACTTTACATTATCGCTGCCTATGTCTGTGGGAAGACCCTGTTCCTGGCGAGTGTGCTGGATAACCACCCTGCGGTAGGAAGGCGCAGCGGTGGTGCGGATATGGAAGGGAGCGTTCTTGGAGAGAGCATAAAGCCAGTTGTAGACCTCCTCGTGCTCTAGAGGGGTGATCATGTCAGTTGCCTTGCCCCGTCCGGTGGGCACCAGGAAGAAGACGCTCCACACCGTAACTCCCATCTCTTCTACCACTCTAGCTATGGCCGGCAGGTCCTGGAGATTGTGGCGGTTAACGGTGGTGCCGATCTGGATTGGCATGGAGAGGCGACCCAAGTCCTCCAGTATCTCCGTGGTGCGCTGAAAAGAGCCGCGGAATCCCCTGAAGGTGTCGTGGATCTCCGGGGAGGAGCCGTCCATGCTTATATGCACCATGTGGACGCCCGCCTCCTTGACTTTGCACAGGTTCTCGTAACGCACCAGCTTGGTGGCGCTGGGGGAAAGGGCTACTCGCAAACCCTTGGAGACGGCGTAGTTAAGAAAATCAAAAACATCTCTACGCATCATAGGATCGCCGCCAGTGACTATGAGGATGGGCTTCCCCATCTCCACTATCTGGTCGATGAAGCTCAGTCCCTCAGCCTTGGTCAACTCCTGGGGGTGGTGCTTCTTTTGGGCCTCAGCACGGCAGTGGATGCAGTTAAGGGCGCAGGCTCTGGTGATCTCCCAAGCTAAAGTAAAGGGAGTTTGGTTAAAGTCCACGTCGAAGTAAGATGGTGAAGCACTGAGATTGGGGGTTGAGATATTCATTCTATTAACTCCTAGTGCTCTGCCCGTCCGCACTTTTTGGAATCAGTTCGTATTTTATGTGCCAAACCCGGTTCTTGTTAAGAACCTCCAGAGCTGCCTCCACATGCGCCCAGGCCGCCTACCGTAGCCCCCCTAAGGTCGGCGCCTGTCAGGTCAGCGCGATGTAGGGTGGAGTCGGTCAGGTCTGCCTTTTGCAGGTTGGCGTCTCGTAAATTGGCTCCGCTTAGGTTGGCCCTGGTTAGGTTGGTCCCCACCATAGTGGATCCTTGAAGGTTTGCATCAGCTAGGAATGCCCGCTGTAGTTGAGCGCCGGACAGGTCTACTTCCTTAAGGTCCAGAGGCTCCTGGGGGTTGGCATTCCTGAGCTCGTTGAATGCCTGTACGTCCGTTAGCAGTAGTTCAATCCAATTTTCTCTAATCATAGATTAACCTCATACCTGTATTTATTGTTTAGAAGCCCGCCAGCTCAATGCTGGGCTCGTCTGCTGCCACGGTGACCTGCTCAGCAAGGAAAACGCTCTTCTTACCGCAGCCGCGCAGTCCGCCCTTCTTGTTATCCATACAGCCGGAGTAGAGAAGCACTTGCCCCTTCTCCATCTTGGCGTACTTGCCAATAACTACTTTCCCGGTCTCTTTTTCCGCTACCCTTACGCTCATTTACGCCTCCCGTTGCCCGTTTATTTATTAGCCATCCTTTGTGCAGTCGATCATCTTGATGCCCCAATGGTTAGAACCACTGCCGCATCCAATGTTTTTCAAAGAGGACTTTGCCAGCGTGCCAGTGGCGCCCTGGGTTGAAAAGCTTCACCTGGGGCCGGGGTTCAGCGTAGAAGTCCCCCCTGCCGAGACCTGCTTTTCCATCGCCCACCTCTACGAAGCATTCCCCGTGCCCGTTAAAGGTCATTGGCTGGCCTCGGCCCCCTTGAATGGCGAGGGCGATGTTGTGGGCCACCACTACCGCCTCACCATGAGCGAAGACTCCAGCTTTGGGAAGGGGCATTCCCACGGACAGGGGTATTCCTACCACATCGCCGATGGCGAAGACCCCATCGAACTTGGTGGCCAGGGTGTGCTTGTCTGCAAGAACCCATCCCGATGGCCCTGTCAGGCCTGCCTCTAGCGCTACTTTGGGGGCGGTATGTGGCGGTATATAGACCAGAAGGTCGTAGGATGCCTCGACACCGTTAGTGAAGTGCAGGCGCTTGTTAGATGGGTCAACTCTTTCAATCTGGTGCTGGGGGTAGTAATTGATTCCCCGCTCCTCCACTAAGCGGCGTACTCCAGAAGAGTTCTCTGGGCCAGTCACAGACATGGGCCCCGGTTCGGGAGTATAGATGGCGTATTCCATGTTCTGCCGAACCTTGCGCTTGCGGGCGTCATACTCCATGAGCATGGCCTCTTCGTAGGGGGCGGCCGGGCACTTGAAGGGGGTGCGGGTGATGAGGATCACCACTTTGCCGGCCCGCAAACCGAGGCGAGCGTCTCGGAGGGCGGTAGCGCCTTCTATGGTGTAGAGGTTGTGACCTGCATCGGAAAGGCCGGGAATCTCCTGGGGCGCTAGCTCCGCGCCCAGGGAGACCACGATGTAATCAGCGCTAATCTCTCGTCCTTCGGCCCAGACCTTCCGCTGTGCGGGGTCTATGCGCTCCACGTTGGCCTTAATCACCTCAATCCCCTTTCGCTCCAGAGGGGCAAGGTCCCTGACGAACTCCTCAGGCTTGCGAGTGCCTACGGCCAGCCACAAAAGGTTGGGCCAGAAGACGTGGCGCGCCTGTCGGTCTATTAGGACTATGCGATGGCTCCTGTCTAGGCGTCGGCGCAGCTCGTTGGCGCAAACTAGGCCGCCCACGCCGCTACCCAGAATTAGCACCGTTGCATCCGCCATGTCTCTCCTCCTCTGAGAAGTGCTTCCTAGAACACTAGCACCTTATCGGCCCAAGCTGTCCACTCCGCTAGCTCGTCCATGGAGCTCCTGCGTACTCCTTCTACCAGATCGTTGTCGCCCAGCCCGTGGGCATTCAAGCAGGTTCCTCAAGCCCCCACTGCAGCTCCGTGCCCTGACAGGCTCTGGAGCATCCGCTCCACATTGTAGAAGCCTGTGGGCGTCTTTTGCCCGTTTTTGCCGCAGTTGACAGCGTCGCCCATGAGAAAGACTCGCACTTCGGTGTTCTCTTTGCGAGACAGGGCGGTGGCAAGACGCAGAGCGTTATAGGAGCGTTCGATGCCGTAACAGGCGTCATTTAGGAGTAGAAGAAACTTCTGCATTTCCCTTTTTATACCTCCCAATATCTCTTTCTTTGGGTGACTTCCATCACACTCTAGCAGGGACTTTTATCTCCTCGTCTGTCAAATAACAGGCTGGGTCCATCCCCCAGAAGTCGCCGGTGGCGAAGAGGGCGCGAGCCCTGAAGTTGCCGTTGCACATCTCCAGAAAGCGGCACTCCTGGCATCGCTGCGGAAGAAGAGCGCTACGGTTCTTTAGTCCTGCCACCATAGGGTTGGATGTGTCCTGCCATATCTTACTGAAGGGCTGCTCTAGGACGTTGCCAAGCTCTACTGACCAGGTGAACTGATCGGGATGGACGTTACCCAGGTTGTCAATATGGCCTATGGCGACGCCGGAGTTGTTGCCGCCGTTACGCATCAGGAGATCCCACACCTCTTGGGCTCGCTCGGGACCCTGCTCCTCTTTCACTTTAAGATAAAGGAGGGGGCCATCCACATGGTTGTCCACAGTAAGGATCTCCTTCTCCAATCCCCGGCGATGGAAGTCCAGAGTTCTATTGAAGATGTAGACCACTGAGGCCCTAGTCTCCTCGTGGGACAGTTCGAATTGGGTGATGCGCCGTCCGCGGCCGGTGTACGCCAGGTGGTAGAAGCAGGCCCTGTCGATGTTCTCTTGCTCAATAAGATCAAAGATGGCGGGCATATCTTCCAGGTTGCGTCGGGTGAGGGTCATTCGAAGGCCTACTCTTTGACCAATAGCCCTGCAGTTACGGATACCTTCCATGGCTTCGGCATAGGCGCCACGCTTTCCTCGAAATTTGTCGTTGTGCTCACCTATACCGTCGATGCTTATGCCCACATAGCCGAAGCCCACTTCTTTGATGCGCTGAGCAACATCAGGAGTGATAAGAGTACCGTTAGTGGACAGAGTAGTGCGAATCCCCAAGGTGTGGGCGTACTCCGCCAGCTCAAAAATGTCCCCTCGTGTCAAGGGCTCGCCGCCGGAGAGAAGCAACACCGGCACCCCGAACTCCGCCAG
>JAENIT010000049.1 GCA_016844365.1 Dehalococcoidia bacterium | reverse complement strand
CACTGCATCCCGACATCCTCCGAGCCAACCCCTTCGGCGCTGCCGACGGTATCTACGGTTTAAATAGGACTGCGGGGTACAACTGCCTCAATTATGCTAAGAAGAGCGTATCAATTGACCTCCAAACTCCCGAGGGCGTGGAGTTGGCCAAGCGCATCATCATGATCAGCGATGTAGTTACCGACAGCTTCGCTTACGGAGTCATGCAGCGTTACGGCTTGGACTACGAGGAGCTTAAGAAACTAAAGCCGGAACTGGTCGTTATGTCTAAGTCCACTATGGGACACATGGGGAGGGAGCGACACCTCTTCGGGTGGGGGACGGCCGTAATCTCCTACGCCGGCCTCGCCAGCGTTACCGGATATGGACCGGGCGATGAGCCCCGAATGGTGGGAGGGACCTGGCCCGACTATGTGGTGGGCATCTACAGCGCTTTTGCGTTGCTATCAGCCATATACAACAGTAAGAAGACCGGTGAGGGCGTCTTTATCGACAACTCCATGGCCGAGGGAGTCATCTCAATGATGCCTGAGGCCGTCCTTGAATATACGATGAACGGGCGGGTGACGGCCCCCAGAGCAAACAGGGATGAGCGTATGGCTCCCAACGGAGTGTATCGTTGCCAGGGGGATGACAAATGGGTAGCTATCTCTGTAAGCAATAACCAGGAGTGGGAGGCCCTTTGCCAGACTACCGGGCACTCGGAGTGGCTTAAGGACGACCGATTTGTCGATCTATATAGCAGGCAGCGCCACTATAAGGAGCTGGACGCCTTAATCACAGAGTGGACTAAACCGCGCACCAACATGGAGGTTACCGAGAGCCTGCAAAGAGCGGGGGTAGCCGCTGGGCCGTGCTACACCGCTGTAGACGTATGCTACGACCCCCACCTGCGGGAACGAGGCCAGTTTGTGGAGATGGACCACCCGGAGGTCGGACCTAGGATGATGCCGACTATGCCGGTGCATCTCAGCGCCCTCCCCGACATCGAGTATCAGAGATCTCCACTCCTCGGTGAGCACAACGACTACGTCTTCAGTGAGCTCCTCAAGATGAGCCAGGAGGAAATCGGCCAGCTAGTGGAGGAAGGGGTCATAAGATAGCCTTGGCGCTCATCGAGCCTTCCACATAGGTTTCCGCTTCTCTGCAAATGCTCGTCTACCTTCGCCGGAGCGAGCGTCCTCGCTGTTGGAGACCCTAGCGCTAAGTTGCGCGCCCAGACTCAGGTGCTCTTCGTAGGGCTTGTCCAGGATTGTGTGGAGCAGTTGAAGTCCGGCGCGAACTGCCAGAGGACCGTTCTGACATATCTGCTCAGCCGTGGCCGTAGCCGCTTCCATGAGTTGGTCGTCGGGGACTACCTCCGATACCAGCCCTATCTGTAGGGCCTTCATGGCCGGTACCTCGGCGCAGGTGGCCGCCATCCACATCGCAGCCGCGGGTGGTATAATGGCCGCCAGCTTGGGTACCCATAGCCCAGCGAGGTTCCATCGAGGCTCGGCGAAGCAGAAGACGGCTCGCTCTGAAGCGACTCTGATGTCGCACCCCGCGGCGATGCCCAAGCCACGCCCGTAGCACAATCCATTCACCGCCGCGATGACCGGCTTCCAACGCCGGTTCATCTCCTTCTCCAGCCGCTCCTGAAGAGTAGCTGGGGTCTCGTTGGTGTCCTCTTCCCCCGGCTCCCGCCTCAGGTCAGCGCCAGCGCAGAAGGCCCGACCCGCACCGGTGACGACGGCCACCCAGAGGTCATCATCGTCCTCAAAGGCCTGTTTAGCCCCCACGTATTCTCGGATGAGCTGGAAGTTGGCTGCGTTGAGCCTCTCAGGTCGATTCAGGGTTATATAAGCTATACTCCCTTTGGTCTCATAAAGGACTGTTTCCATTTGTCGCCCCCCTATTATCAATCTAATGTGAGCACTATCTTGCCAAAAATGGCTCTGTCGGACAACAATCTCTGGGCGGCCTCGGCCTGAGTCCAGGGTAGGACCTGGTGCACCACTGGGCGCATAGTGCCGCTCTCAAACCAACTCTTGAGCTGGGCCCAGCCCTTGCCTTCGATATCCTCAGCAGCTTCGTTGAACACACCCATAGCCTGGACTCGCTGACCCCGGTCCTCCAGAGCTTTCTGGTCGACTTCTGATCTAGGCCCCGCAGGGCCGCCGACGGTCACGACTCGCCCTCCTGGAGCGAGAGCGCGCAGGGTAGCGTCGAAGATTGGGCCTCCCACGGGATCCAGGACTACGTCTACGCCCCGTCCGCCAGTGAGACGATTGAGCTCTGAGGCGACATCCTGGGTGGAGTAGTTCACGCCCGCCTCTGCGCCCAGCTCCAGCCCCCTGGCTACCTTGGCGTCGCTCCCAGCGCTGGTCAGCACCCGGACTCCAAGGGCCTTGGCGATCTGGATCGCGGCTGTACCCACCCCGCTGCCTGCGGAGTGGACAAGCGCCGTCTCTCCCGATTTCAACCGCCCCAACTTGGTAAGGGCGTACCAGGCCGTCAGGAAGACGCACGGAATAGAGGCGGCGTCGGTGATGCTCATGCCGTTAGGGGGACGATAGGCCAACACCGCCCGAGAGGGACAGTACTCGGCATAGGCGCCTCTCACCAGAGCGATAACGGGATCGCCCACTCTCCAGCCAGTCACCTCAGAGCCGATGGCCTCAACAGTACCGCCAGCATCCAGGCCGGGGATTACCGGTTCCCCTGGTTGGCCTCCGGCCGCCCCTCGACCCAGGTCCGCACGGTTGACGCCGATGGCCTGGACTCGCACCAGAACCTGGTCGGGCCGGGACTCGGGCTTGGGCACATCTTCCATAACCAGTTTACGCTCTTCCCCAGCGACGTGTATTCGTATTGCGCGCATCTCTTCTCCTCCCATCCTGGTATTATGTAAAGTCTTACAATCGATGGCTGGTTAGCGACGAAGCTGTTGACTGAACCACCCACCGAGTGAATCTGCTCCAGGCAAACTTTGGGCAGGTCGACAGGAGCTTACCCTCTATGGCGCAAGGCATCATCGGCCTGGATAACGGAGAGAGATCATACTCCCGAGGCTGAATTGCTTGACGCTACCTCCCCTTGAACACGGGACGGCGCTTCTCCAGGAAGGAGAGAACAGCCTCCTTCCTGTCTTCTGATACAGACAAGGTGTTGTTATCCAGGCTCTCCTTGTCTATGGCCCGCTCCAGCTCAGCAAAGTAGTTCTTATACATAGCCTGCCTAGTGAGACGGACCGCAAGGGGCGGGTTAGCGGCAATGGTGTCAGCTATCGTCCTCGCCTCTTCCATCAGCGAATCATGGGGGACTACATAGTTCACCAGCCCTCTCTCCATTGCCCACTTCGCATCGTAGATGTTCCCGGTGAGGGCCATCTCCATAGCGATCCCTAATGGCACCTGCTTAGACAAGGTCTGAGTTACCCCGTTGTCGGGCATTATAGAGCGCTTGATGAAGATGCTGGCGAAGCGGGCTTGATCTGAGGCAACCCGGATGTCACAAGAGAGGGCTATGCCCATCCCCATGCCGGAAGCCACGCCGTTGACGGCTGCTATAACAGGTTGCGGCATTCGGCGCACATGTATAGGTATAGCAACCTCTCCCCTCATGGCGGCGGCCACGGTCTGTTCGCTGGCGGACTGGATGGCCTCCGCGTTCCCCTCAGCCCGGCCGCGCATCTGCGTCACATCGGCCCCGGAGCAAAAGCCACGTCCCGCTCCGGTGAGAATGACCACCCGAATCTCAGAGTCCACCGCCACCTCGTCCAGAGCCGAGTGAATATCCTCCCTTAGCTGACGGTTGATGGCATTGAGAACCTCGGGCCGATTCATGGTTATGGTAGCTAGGTTCCCTTGCCGCTCCAGTATCACTGTCTGGTATCCCATAACTTCCTCCTCTTCTTCGACGTACCATTCACGCTGTGGACAAGCCCTTGCCAGAGCGCCTTCTCTATTTGAAAACGTCGTTCTGGCAAGCAGTGCTCCGGGGATTACAGCAACTTTGTTAAAAGGAGCTGTGTATCCCCTTTGCATTGCCCTATCGATCGTATGGTAGACCCTGCTCTACACCATGTCAACAAGGCGATTCAGGAGGTTTTACACTATTACGCGTAAAGGCAGAGGAGGAAGAAGGACACGGCAAAAGATCGTAATTGAAGCATTCACACTTATTGACGTAGAACCAGTGAATACGCGGTGCCCTTGACCTAATTCCCTGGAAGTGCTATAGTTCCTGGCAATGAAAGGAGGTGATGCGTATGGACAGTAAACCTAGTTCATACCGCAGCGCCGTGAAGGACGCTGCGGCCTAGGTTACAACCTAGGAACCAAAAACCAAGCCCCGAGCAATCGGGGCTTGGTTTTATCTTAGCGAGGGTCAAGACGTCATGGGAGAGCTATCGGAAAGAGTTATCCAGGAGGGCCTCCGTACCAGGTTTTTAGGGCGAGTGATACATGCTTACGCCACCATCTCCTCTACTATGGACGCCGCTCGAGACCTTGCCCTAGCGGGCGCGCCGGAGGGAGCGGTGGTAGTAACTGATGAGCAAACCACCGGCCGCGGCCGTCTGGACCGACACTGGCTCTCTCCATCGGGTAGCAGCGTCCTTATATCGGCGCTCCTGAAGCCCACAGCAGCAGTAGCCTCCCGGCTAACCATGGTGGCATCCCTAGCCGTGGCCCAAAGCATTGAGGATAGCCTCGGTCTTTCCACCACCATCAAGTGGCCCAACGACGTGCTGATAAAAGGCAAGAAGGTCAGCGGGATTTTGGTTGAGAGCGAGGTGCGTGGTGAGGAAGTGGCATTCAGCATCGTGGGCATCGGGGTCAACGTGAACTTCGACCCCGCATTCCTAACGGATGTCATCTATCCAGCCACCACCCTATCGGCGGAACTGGGACGCACTGTCCCCCTATGTCCCCTCATACAAGAGATACTGAATCGGCTGGAGGAGCTATACATACGGGTTGGTGAGGGTTGGCCGATTCATCGGGAGTGGCAACGGAGATTAGAGACCGTCGGCAAGCGAGTTCGCGTTGTGTCCTTCGACCGCGTTGAGGATGGGTATGCCGAGAGCGTGAACGAAGACGGTAGCCTGGTTCTTCGCCGCACCGACGGCACAGTGACGACCATTCTGGCCGGCGACGTCACCTTACGAGAACAAAATCCCGCCTAGCTCAGCTTGCAGTATCGGACTGCTGCTCCCTTCCAGGCGGCAGAGCAACAGGTGTCTCAGTTCCCTCACCCTCGTCAAGCAAGGGTCCCTCTTTAGGAAGGGGCAGAATTTCAGCGCCATACGACTCTACGGTCAGCTCAAGCCCCTCGATCTCGGTTACCACGACACGTTGCCCAGCACCTATACGTTCCCCCTCGGTTCTAGCTTTCCATCTCTCACCGTGCACGATCACCAACCCATAAGGGTCAAGATCCGTCGTCGCGAATCCCACGGCTCCGATCAGTCCGCCTTTCCCTGAGATAGAGGGTTGCCGACGGCTGCGCATAACGGAGCCCACCACCAAAACGACAAACGCGGTAACCAGGGCCGCCACAGTGAATATCAGCTTGGGGTCCACCCTAAGCCCGGTGTTGCTGCCACTGAAGAGGATCATAGCTCCGACTGTCAGCGCCAGAACGCCGCCAATGGTGAGCATTCCATAGGCTGTGACCCATACCTCTGTCAGAAATAGAAGGAATCCCAGAGCTATAAGGAGTACTC
>JAENIT010000048.1 GCA_016844365.1 Dehalococcoidia bacterium | reverse complement strand
ATGTAGAGGCGGCCAAGGAGATGACGGGGAGATTGCTGGAGGAGTACCACAAGACCCGTCGCCTCCTAGCGAGGGAGACATCGGGTTCTCTAGCCGGGCTGACGTCCCAGGTCCGGCCAGGCGATTACCTGGCCGTCCTCGCATACCTTTCCCCCACCATCGAGGTTGACGATGCCCTGGATGGGCTACTGCGTAGGGTGGCGGAGCGATATAAGATAGCTACCACAGTGGGTTACGGCCCCCGCTACCTTCACTCCACGGGACAGCTTCACAAGGGTGGCCCAGATATCGGACTCTTCCTGCTGTTGACCGCAGACCACGACCTTGACCTCGCCATCCCTGGTGAGGCCCATACCTTTGGTGTACTGGCCGATGCCCAAGCTTCGGGGGACTTACAGGCTTTACAGCTTCGAGGACGGCGCGTTTTCAGGCTGCACCTGAAGGGTGACCCGGTCGATGGCATTAGAGGGCTCGCCCAGGAGATATAATAAGACTTATCGAGGGAATTATCATGGAACTAGGCATGATCGGCCTGGGCCGAATGGGCGGCAACATGGCCCAGCGGCTCCTGAATGGGCAGCACCGAGTGGTGGTGTACGATACCAGTTACGCCACAGTAAATGAGTTGGTGGCATTGGGCGCTGAAGGCTCCTCCTCCATCCTCGATCTCGTTGCCCGGCTCACTCCTCCCAGAGCCGTGTGGGTGATGGTCCCCGCCGGTGAGGCCACGGAAAGAACGATTGATGCTCTTGCGGAATCCCTCTCCCCCGGCGACATTGTAATCGATGGCGGTAACTCGTACTACAAAGACAGCATGCGCCGAGGAGCGGCCCTGAAGGATAAGGGCATACACTTCCTCGACGTGGGCACCAGCGGCGGCATCTGGGGGCTAAAGGAGGGCTACAGCCTCATGGTGGGCGGCGAATTGGAGGCCTTCCGGAGGATGGAGCCGATTTTCCAGACCCTGGCTCCAGGGTCAGACCGAGGTTACGGCCATGTGGGTCCTTCGGGTGCTGGACACTTCGTTAAGATGGTGCACAATGGTATCGAGTATGGACTGATGGAGGCCTTCGCCGAAGGATTTGAGCTTCTGGAGGCTAAGGAGGAGTTCGACCTTGATCTGGGTCAAGTGGCCGAGATATGGCGGCACGGCAGCGTGGTCCGCTCCTGGCTCCTGGACCTAGCCGCCCAGGCCCTGAAAGATAACCCGAACTTAGGTGGCCTTCAGGCCTATGTGGAGGACTCCGGGGAGGGCCGCTGGACGGTGCAGGAGTCCATCGAGTTGGCCGTGCCTGCGCCCGTCATCGCTCTCGCGCTCCAGCAGCGGTTCCGCTCTCGCCAGAGCAATCCCTTCGCGGCGAGGCTCCTCGCGGCGTTGCGTAACCAGTTCGGCGGCCACGAGGTGAAAAGAGCGGAGTGACAGTGATTCTCAACATCGCCCACCTTTACGCTCGAGAGATGAACCTGTACGGCGACCGGGGCAACATCATCTGCCTTACAGAGCGGTGTCGCCGTCGAGGGATCGAGGCACAGGTGCGCGAGGTGAACCTCGGGGAGCCTCTGAACCCTGAGGCCTACGACCTGATTTTCATGGGCGGAGGCCAGGACAAGGAGCAACGCCAGGTGGCACAGGACCTACAGGCAGTGAAGGGTGAGGCGTTAAAGGAGGCGGTGGAGAACGGGGTGGTGGCGCTGGCCGTCTGCGGCGGCTACCAGCTCATGGGTCTATATTATCGTCCAGCGGAGGGTCCAGAGCTTCCCGGCCTCGGCATATTCGATGCTTGGACGGTGCATCCAGGGATCCGGTCGCCCCGGTGCATCGGAAATCTGGTGGCCCGCTGGCAGGGAGGCCCCCTCGTTGGCTTCGAGAACCATGGAGGACGCACTTATCTGGGTGATGGCGTTTCCCCATTGGCCACGGTTGTCCACGGCCACGGCAACAACTCTGAGGACGGGACCGAGGGCGCAGTGTACAAGAACGCCTTTGGAACATATCTCCACGGCTCCTTCCTTCCCAAGAACCCACACTTTGCAGACCACCTTATATACCTCGCCCTGGCCCGTAAATATCCTGACGTCTCCCTAGCGCCCCTCGATGATGCCTACGAGTGGGAAGCTCACGAAGCCGCCGTCCGACTGGCGGCTCCTGCTCGTGGCTTGAGCAGGCTCATCGATATGTGGAGGTAGGGACGAGAGCGTTTAGTAACGTCGCGCGGCGTTGCCTGAGGCTCTCGAAGGCACCGCCGACGTTCGCTTCGAGAGCCTCAGCAAACGTCGGCTTGGTCTCTCACAGGCTGCGATCCCCTCTTACTAAATACCCTCGATAAAGAAGGTAGTTGACTAAAATCGAGCTAGTGGCTTACGATTACGAAGGATCATGGTTTATGAAGGAAATAAAGGATGCCTGAGGAAAGGGTTAGAAAGCTCTGGGAGGGGACACTCTCCGAGCTGGCCAAGGTGAGGCCCGAGCCAGCATTGGAGCCAGCTCCGGAGCAAAGCGGACGAGAGTACACCACCTACCGTGTGATCATGTCCAGCTTTGGGGGGCAGCGCATCCGGGCGTGGTACTCGGTGCCAAAAGACCCGCCCCCAGGAGGCCGATTCCCGGCTGTCATGACAGCCCCTGGTTACGGCGGTGACAAGCCCATCCCAGTCCAGTTGGTGCAGCAGGGGTACGTGGTGCTTACCCTGTTTCCCAGGAGTCAAGGAGAGAGCCGATCCGAAGGGGAGCTAGAGTCGGGAACAAAGCTCACCTACAACATTACTGATCCTCAGAGCTATTACTATCGCGGAGCGTATATGGACTGCGTCCGAGGAGTGGACTTCCTGTCTCAGCGCCAGGAGGTGGACTCTGGGCGCATAGGCATGTGGGGTCGTAGCCAGGGCGGCGGTCTCACTCTGGCCACAGCATCCCTCGACGGTCGGCTACGGGCAGCGGTCGCAGAGGAGCCCTTCCTGTGTAATTACCCTGTGGCGGCGGGCATAACTACCGATCCATATAGGGAGCTTAACGTCTACCTGGCTGAGCATCCGGAGGAGCGTGAGGTGGCCATGAACACCTTGTCCTACTACGATCCCTTGAACTTAGCCGATACTATCACCTGCCCTATCCTTATGAATATAGGGCTGAAGGATAGAGTGTGCCCGTCTGCTACGATAATGCCAGTTTTTGATGCGATCCGCTCTGTCAAGGCGGTCTTTGTCTATCCTGAACTGGAGCATTCTCCTTGCACCGATTTCAATATCCAGGCTTACAACTGGCTGAAACGCTATCTGGGATAGCGTGACGTAACATCGTGTATACTATTGAGTAGTGTTAATTGAGACAGGGAGGTTACAGAACAGGTGGTAAAACTTCGTTTGGCCAGGGTAGGGGCTAAGAAGCGTCCCATGTACCGAGTGGTGGCGGCTGACTCTAGGGCCCCAAGGGATGGAGCCTTTCTGGAGATAATAGGCTACTACCATCCCTTAAACAATCCGTCCACCATAGTTATCGACGACGAGAAAGCGCTAAAGTGGCTGAGGCAGGGGGCACAACCCACGGACGTTGTCACCAAGCTGCTGAAAATTACTCGAACCATGGACAAGTTCAAGGGTACGGAAGGCGTTGATGAAGGAGCTAGTTGAGTACATAGTTAAATCCCTGGTGACAAAGCCTGATGAGGTTAGTGTCGAGGTGGTCCCTGAAGGTAGAAGGACTGTTGTCAGGCTTTACGTAGCGCCCTCAGATATGGGGAAGGTGATAGGCAAGGGGGGTAAGGTTGCCCAGGCAATTAGGAACCTTCTCAAGGTGGCCTCCACCTATGAAGGCAGTCAGGCGGTTTTAGTAATCGCGCCAATTACAGAAATTGATACCGATGTGTGATGGCGATCACTTGACATTCCGTAAAACTGGTCTACAATTTAATTGAGGTGGTAAAGAGTTAATGGGGCGTATCCTTGTTTATCCCCAAGGAATTCCATCTTACAGTTGCCCCACTGCTCTATAGCCTCCTCAAAATAGGCAAAGAAAGGAGGTATAGCTATGCAGCAGTGGCTGGTTAGGGAAGAAGGTCAAGGCCTGGTGGAGTACGGGCTGATCATCTTCCTAGTAGCGATCGTGGTAATCGCCGTTCTGGTACTCCTTGGCCCACAGATCGGCAGTATTTTCAGCAACATCAGCTCTGGGATCTCAGGAACCGGATAATTGAACCCAGTAGGCTGAGCCATAACCCGCAACGCGGGACATGGCATGGGGCCAGTAAAAAGGCCAAAATGGAAGGAGCCCTGGGACAGGGCTCCTTCCTGGTTTCCTAGGATAGTGAGCATACCTGGATGATTATGAAGTATGTAAGGCAGCCTCATTCTGATCGAATGTGGTCAATGTTGTGCTATCTGTTCTTGGGGACAGTGCTTTTTCACAGCATGCACATGATAGAGCACATAGTCCAGGAACTTCAGAGCGATCTGTGGGGAGTCCAGGACCCCCACGGCATCTTTGGGGCCGTAGCCGACTTGCAATGGGTTCATTTCACCTATGTATTTGTTGTTATGGTGGCCACTGTTATGGTGTTCTGGGGATGTGTAGCGGTAAAGGGGCATCGGTGGTTGTATGCAAAGCCTGGGGCCTACCTCAATTTATGGGCTGCTATACTCCTCCAAGGGTACCATCAGGTGGAACATATCGTTAAGGCTATACAATCGGCCCAGACAGATTTCCCCCTCACCCAAGGAATCCTGGGACCTACCGTGGGATTGGGATTCCTGCACCATGGATTAAGCTTGCTGGTCCTGGTTCCCCTCTCCGCAGCCTTCATCAGCTATGGATTTCACACAGAGGTGGCGGCTCTCCTGTTGCGAAGGCACTGAGGGAGCATCTGTGAACTGCCCGGTTGTCGTGTTATAAGGTCGTGAGATACATACTTTGGAGATAGACGTTATACATACGACGTCGATTTCGTGAAACGGTGTTGTCACTGGCCCGGCGACGCCACTAGCTTGACGCGCAAGTTGCGAGGTGGTTAGAATGAAGTCGCGGGGCATTATGATTATTGTAGTTTAGCGGTGGCTAAAGGAGTGCGTTATGGGCCGAAAGGGCGGCGGAAATATACTCATGGCCTTTGGGGTTGTGCTGGCCCTTATCTCCGGCGCCGCGGTGTTCTTTGTGGTGCAGTTAAATGTGGCCAAGGGAAAGGAGATCCCTGAGCGGCCTGTGGTAGTGGCCCTGGTAGATATACCTGAACGTACTGTGATAACTCCAGACAAGGTCACCGTTCAGCAGTGGCCTGAGAATATAATCCCTCCAGGCGCTATTGCCAAGGTAGAAGGGGTTAACGGTAAATTCGCCAAGGGTAAACTTTTGGCCAAAGTGGCTATCCTGGATTCTCAGATTGCTGGGATTGCCACAGAGGGCGCTGAGAAAGGGCCGGCCACTCCTGCTTCAGCGCCCGGCAAGAGCGTCCAGGTTGCGCCAGAGTTCAACCCCAACCTAATCGAGAAAGGGAAGGTGCTGGTCGCGGTAACCTACCCATCTGCGGTGCCACTGATAAAGGCCGGTGCCGTGTTTCCAGGGTCCAGAGTGGATATAATAGTTGAAGCGCCTGGTCTTCTGGGCCCCCAAATAGCCCCCGTTTTCAGAAATATAGAGGTGAAATTCATAGGTTCTGTGACCTCAACCACGGAGGCCGGGGCAACCAAGGTGGACAGCGTACTGGTATTTGCGGTGCCTCCTCAGGA
>JAENIT010000047.1 GCA_016844365.1 Dehalococcoidia bacterium | reverse complement strand
GGGGGAACTGGCGCAGATTTTAGCGGACTTTCATAGCCACGCCGATACCTCGCCAGAGATAAGCCGATACGGTTCTCAGGAGAGTATAGGGGCAAACCTGGATGAAAACTTCGGTCAGATCGAGAAATACATAGGGATAGCCATCCCAAATGGCAAGTTTCAGCACATCAAGGACTACTCCTACAGATTTGCGGAGAAAAGGTCGGGGCTTTTTAAGAGGCGGACGAAGAGCGGCAGGATCCGGGACTGTCACGGCGATGTCCACAGCGCCCAGGTGTGCTTTACCCCAGACGGAGTGCGGATCATCGACTGCATTGAGTTCACCGAGCGGTTCCGCTACTGCGATGTAGCCTCGGAGATTGCCTTCATGGCTATGGACCTGGACTTCCACAACCGTCATGACCTCTCTTTGGCCTTCGTCGATGCCTACGTCTCCGCCTCGAGCGATGAGGAGATCAGGGAACTTTTGGACTTCTACAAAGTGTATCTGGCCTGTGTTAGAGGCAAAGTAGAAAGTTTCCGCTTAGATGATCCCCATTTATCTGGCAATGATAGGGTGGTTGCCCAGGAGCGGGCCCGACGGTACTTCGATCTAGCATATGCCTACTCTCTTAAAGGGCAAAAGTCCGCGATACTGGCTATAACCAGTGGGCTAGTGGGCGCCGGGAAGACTACCGTCGCACAGGCCATAGGGGCAGAGGCTGGGTTTGTAGTCATATCATCGGATGTGGTGAGGAAGCGTCTTGCTGGTATTCCGCCTACCAGCCACCGCTACGAGGATTTCGACAGCGGGATATACACGCAGGAGTTCTCCGAGCGCACTTACAATGAGATGTTTCGGTTAGCTGGGCGATTGCTACAGGAGGGGTATTCTGTGGTCATGGACGCCACATTTCGTCACCCTGAAGACCGTATCAAGGCTGTGGCCTTGTCGGAGGAGGCTGGCGCCCAGTTCTGGGCTGTGGAATGCGTTTGCGACGAGGCGGTGGTAAGAGAACGCCTGGAACGCAGGGTGGAAGAAGACGCGTCTGTGTCCGACGGACGGTGGGAGATATACCTCTGGGAGAAGGAGATCGCCGTACCTCTATCCGATGTGCCTCAGGGCCGCCATTTGGTGGTGGATACGTCCAGGCTGTCATTAGTTGAGGCGGTGGTGACAGTTC
This sequence comes from Dehalococcoidia bacterium, assembly GCA_016844365.1. The sequence continues at coordinate 4,577 of JAENIT010000047.1, read as the reverse complement.
TGGAGGCTATGGAATTGCGCGTACCTGCTGATGGCGCATCGAGGTAAAGATATGGGAAAGGGTATCATAGACAGAGTGGCAGATTCATTATGGGGATCAAAGTCCAGTGGTATCACTGTTAGAGAGCTCACCGACAGGGATGAGATCAGAGAGATTCTAGACAGAGAGCGGGCTTATGCTGCCACGGTCGTAGTCTACCTGGAGCCCAAGTACTCCCATAATACCAGGTGTTATCTGGCAGAAGGTGAAAGCGAGGCTTTGTGCCTCCAGGTTTTGGGGACATATGGCAGTGCTATCTTCACTATGGGAGACACCAAGGGCGTTGCCGCCATACTCAGGAGCCGGCCATGTCCTCGATCTACCTACATGAGCTTCCAACCCAGCCATCTGGGCCTACTCAGGTCCCAATACTTCCTGTATCGTAGGCAGAGTCTAGCGCGTATGTATGTTACAACAGAGACCTTCACCACGATAGATGGCGCTGCTGTACCACTGAGCGATGACCAGTTTCAAGAAGTGAACGCTCTGTACTCGGTAGATGGCACTGGATGGGTCTCTCGGCAATCCATAGCAGAAGGTGTCTACTACGGCGTCTGGGATGGAAGGAAGCTAGTCTCCGTAGCCGGCACTCAGTCTATATCCCGTGTATATGGAGTTGGAGTGGTGGCTAATGTCTTCACTCACCCAGACTATCGTGGCCAAGGCTACGCCACCGCCTGCACTGGCGCAGTAACCGCAAAGCTCATGGAGAGTTGCGACTACGTGGTTCTCAACGTGGATCCCACCAATACACCCGCCGTTAGAGCCTACACTAAACTTGGCTATCGAGAAGAGGCTCGTCTAGAGGAGGCCTGGGGGTTCCGCCATGGGCTAAGCTGGTTGGGTGGTATTAGCGTCTTTCTTGATAGGTTATTAAAGGGGTAAGGAACAAATATGAGCACGTTGCCTAAAACACATTACGATGTAAAAGAGCTATCCCTGGCTGAGCCAGGGGAGCTACGAATCCAGTGGGCGGCCAACGACATGCCAGTGCTGCGCATTATAAAGGAGCGCTTTGCCAGGGAGCGTCCCTTTGAAGGGGTGCGACTCTCGGCATGTCTGCATGTAACCACGGAGACGGCCAATCTAGTTCTTGCCCTCAAGGAAGGGGGCGCGCAGGTGGTCCTTTGCGCTAGCAACCCCTTGAGCACTCAGGACGATGTGGCCGCGGCTCTGGTAGTCAATCACGGCATCCCCGTACACTCCATCAAGGGAGAAGATAACGAGACCTATTACAAACACATCAACTCCGCCTTGGACCACAGGCCTCATTTAACTCTGGACGACGGCGCTGATCTGGTGGCCACAATCCACCGCAGTCGCAAAGAGCTTCTGGAGGAGATATGGGGTGGCACTGAGGAGACCACTACAGGAGTTATACGCCTCAGGAGCATGGCTCAGGATGGAGCGCTTAAGTATCCTATCGTCGCTGTTAACGAGGCGGATACCAAACATCTCTTCGATAACCGCTATGGGACTGGCCAGAGCACTATTGATGGCATCACCAGGGCGACGAATATCCTATGGGCGGGGAGAACCGTGGTAGTGATCGGATACGGATGGTGTGGGAAGGGCATAGCCATGAGGGCCCGCGGTCTTGGGGCACAGGTCATAGTTACGGAGATCGATCCGGTGCGGGCCTTGGAGGCGGCCATGGATGGCTTGGGAGTAATGCCCCTTAGGGAAGCGGCCCTCCAGGGGGACGTTTTCATATCTGCTACGGGATGTATAAACGTTTTAGATCGCGATCACTTCCTCTGCATGAAAGATGGGGCGATTCTAGCAAACAGCGGTCACTTCAACGTGGAGATCAACATACCAATGCTTGATAAGCTATCTAAAGGGCACCGACAGGTACGTCCATCCATAGAAGAGTACATGCTAAGAAATGGGCGTCGCCTCTATCTACTGGGTGAGGGCAGGCTGATAAATCTAGCGGCGGCGGAGGGACACCCTGCCAGTGTCATGGATATGAGCTTCGCCAACCAGGCCCTTTGCGTCGAATATCTGATTAAGACCAGAGGTGAGCTTGGGCCAGGGGTTTACAATGTGCCCCAAGACATAGATCGAGAGGTAGGAAGGCTGAAACTACACAGTATGGGTATATACGTCGACACTCTAACCGAGGAGCAAGAGCGCTACCTAGCAAGCTGGGAGAGCGGAACCTAAATAAGTCGAAGTTTGATTATATCAATAAAGCTTGTGAACATCTGAAAGGAGATTAAACTAGTGAGCACAACGTTTATGACCTCTCCATCTTTGCTTATCACCTCGGAATCGGTAACCGAGGGGCATCCCGATAAGATGTGCGACCAGATTTCTGACGCCATCCTGGACGCCATCCTGGAGAAAGACCCGTGGGGTAGGGTAGCGTGCGAGACCGCCGCCACAACCGGTCTGATTTTGGTGATGGGTGAGATATCCACAGATTGCTACGTTGACATGGCCAGGATAATACGGGAGACAGTCCGAGGTGTGGGCTACACCCGGGCCAAGTATGGCTTTGACTGTGATACCTGTGGAGTCATAGTTTCCATAAAAGAGCAGTCCGGCGACATAGCCCTGGGTGTGGACAAATCCCTGGAGGCTAAAGCCGGCGGCCTCTCCTACGACGAGATGGACAAGATCGGGGCAGGAGATCAGGGTATGATGGTGGGCTTCGCCTGCAACGAAACCCCGGAGTATATGCCCCTCACTATATCCTTGGCTCACAAGCTGTGTTACCAGCTAGCCAAAGTACGAAAGGAGAAGGTCCTGCCGTACCTTCGGCCCGATGGCAAGTCACAGGTCACTGTAGAGTACAGCTATGGGGTGCCCAAGCGCATAGACACGGTGGTAATCGCAGCCCAGCACGATGAAGTAGTTGACATAGATAGAGTCAGGCAGGATGTCCTTAACGAGGTAATAAAGCCTGTGCTCCCCGGCCATCTGGTGGACGAGGGCACTAAGTACTACATAAACGCAACCGGTCGGTTTTCAGTGGGCGGTCCCATGGGAGACGCCGGCCTCACCGGACGAAAGATCATGGTGGATGCTTACGGCGGCATAGCTCGCCATGGAGGAGGATGCTTCTCTGGTAAGGACCCCACCAAAGTAGACCGCTCTGGGGCCTACGCCGCCCGATACGTGGCGAAAAACATCGTGACCGCAGGACTGGCCGACAGGCTGGAGATCCAAATCTCATACGCCATCGGGGTAGCCAGGCCCCTTTCCATATCGGTGGAGACCTTTGGCACAGCCAAAGTTTCGGACGAGACTATTGTGGAGCTGATATATAAGCATTTCGATCTGCGTCCCGCAGCCATCATCCAGTCCCTTGACCTGCGACGACCCATATACCTCCCCACAGCAGCCTATGGCCATTTTGGCAGAAATGATCTGGACCTCCCCTGGGAACGCACAGACAAGGCAGTGACGCTGAGGATTGAGGCCGGCCTTGGGGCAATGCCCAGCGCTCAGAGGTAATTAGTAGTTCAGGGGGTTAGTACATGTTTGCTCATAGGACGGAATAGCTTTTGAGGACTCTCATCACCGGGATCGGTGGTTTTGCGGGAGGACATCTGGCCGAAGTATTATTGGCTCAGGGTCTAGATGTCCACGGAACCATACGTCCGGGTGACTCACATCCGATAGGACCCCTGGCAAAAGGTGTTACTCTTCACCAAGTTGACCTGCTAAATGAGCGACTGACTGGCGAAATGATGGCTGCCCTTTCTCCTGAGCTAGTGTTCCATCTGGCAGCCCAGTCTTCCGTTGCCAGTTCCTGGGACGACCCCGGGGGTACCCTTACCAACAACATCATGGCCCAGCTCAACCTGCTGCAGAGCCTCATTTCCATGAAGTCCGAGGCCAGAGTGCTCGTGATTGGTTCTGTGGAAGAGTACGGAGCGCCATTGCCCGATGAGCTTCCCATCAAAGAGAGCAATCCATTACGGCCCGCGAATCCATACGCCCTGAGCAAAGTGGCCCAAGACCTGATGGGGTATCAATACTACTTAAGCCACGGGATTAGGTGCGTAAGGGTGCGGTCTTTCAACCACATCGGTCCTGGCCAAAGAGACACCTTTGTAACCTCCGCCTTTGCTCGCCAAGTGGCCGAAGCGGAGGTCGGCCTCCGGGAACCAGTGGTCAGGGTCGGCAATCTGGAGGCCAGACGAGATTTCACCGATGTTCGAGATGTGGTGCGGGGATATTACCTCGCCTTGACGGCAGGGGAGCTTGGAGAGGTCTACAACATCGGTTCAGGTAAAGCTGTGTCTGTACGAGAGATATTGGAGTTCTTTCTGGCTCAGGCCAGGTTACAGATAAGGGTGGAGGTGGATATGACTCGCTTCCGTCCTGTGGACGTTCCTGAGGTATCTTGCGATTACACCAAGATTAAGGAGCGCACTGGTTGGGAACCATCCATCCCATTGGAGCAAAGCCTAAGAGACGTGTTAGAATACTGGAGGAATCAGGTTAAGACTAGCACATAGATGGCCCAGCAGCCAAGGGGACCTACGCTATAGGAGAGAATAGCTAAGGCCGAAAAGACTTTG
>JAENIT010000046.1 GCA_016844365.1 Dehalococcoidia bacterium | reverse complement strand
CTCCCTGGGCGGACGCGATGCCCAATCAATGGCGTTCTTGAGAACCCCGGACATACTGTAGTTGTACTCCGGAGTGGCCAAGAGTAGGCCATCTGCCTCCCGGATGGCCGATTTGAGGGCCAGTACCGACTCCGGGAGGCCCACAGCCTCTACGTCGCCGTTGTAGAGGGGTATGTCGTGGAGGTGGAAGACGGTAATCTCCATTCCCTCAGGCGCAAGCTCCTGAGCGGCCCGCAGCAGCGCCGAGTTGTATGACCTTTTGCGCAGGCTACCTGAGATGCCGAGAACATGCAGGAGCTTGTCACCTATAATATTCGTCATTTTACCTCCCTTTTCATTTCAGCCGATTCCATATTGCTATTTTCGGCTGTGTCCATTATGCCGCAAGGCGGCGGCTGGGTTCGTCCACACGGCCGGGTTCGCCCACACGGGCGATCCATCTTGCGAAAGCCTCCAGGTGATTGCGAAGAAAGCCCTGTGTCTCTTCATCAGGGATGCGGCTCTCCGGGTCGAACTTGTTCCATGGGAAAGGCACCAAAACACCGGGCTTCACCATCACCAGAGCCCCGGTCTCGGTAAGGGTAGTCTGAAGCTGTAACTGGGCTCGTGCGGTCCCCGCAAGTCCACCGGCTCCCATCATGGCGACGGGTTTGCCTACGAGAGACCCTTCTCCTTTATCCCGAGAGGCCCAGTCGATAGCGTTCTTCAGGACGCCTGAGATTCCGTGGTTGTACTCAGGCGTAGCGAAGAGTACGGCATCGGCCTCGCGGATGGCCGATTTGAGGGCCGTTACCGGCTCCGGGTCGCCTGCCGCCTCTACGTCACCGTCGTAGAAAGGTATCTCGTTGAGGGGGAAGATTGTTATCTCCATGCCTTCGGGTGCAAGCTCTTGGGCGGCCCGTAGAAGAGCTGAATTGAAAGATCCCGACCGCAAGCTGCCTGAGATGGCAAGTACGCGAAGTCGTTGATCGTAGCCTGTGATAATGTTTGTCATTTCTCGTCTCCTTGTATATTCTAGGTTCCCTATCTAAGGAAAGTATAGGGTTGATCTAATCCCAGCCTTCAGATATTTATCGCCTTCGGTTACTGAGATGATGCGCTGTCGTTATCAGGCTGCTACACCATTTTCCAAAGCTCTTTCACTTGAGATAGAGCCTCTTCTACCCATCGCCATCACGATAGCCCGTAGCTCCGCTTCCTGGGCCGCTGAGAGGATATGGCCGCACTGGAGGCATACCATGTCTGCGCTGTCCAAGTAGCGCTCCTCGATTAAATCCCCGCCGCAACGAGGGCATCCCATCCCTCTAAGTCCCATAATTGTACCTCCTCACAATGAATAATGCCATTACCTTCCGTAAGTTACTATAACATCGTTACTTACTTTTGTCAAGCCCCTTATTATCTGTTATAATAATTTTAGGCTTTTTGTGTTATAATTCCTTACAGTCCGAGATGGGAGGTATGACTTTGAACGATGATATCGAGTTCTGTTGCCCTAAGTACCAGCGTGCAGCAGAGGTGCTGACTAAGCGCTGGACGCCTCAGATTGTAAGAATGCTCCTCTCCGGGCAACAGCATTTTTCTGGACTGCGCTCCTCCATCCCCGGAATAAGCGACCGCCTCCTCTCGGAGCGCCTTAAGGAGCTGGAGGAGGAGAGCATTGTGGAGCGTCAGGTTTATCCTGAGACTCCGGTCAAGATCCTCTACCGGCTGACGGATAGAGGAAGGGATCTGGGGGAGGTGGTATCCGCCATCCAGACATGGGCGGACAAGTGGGAAGAGGTCCCGGTCTAAGGCCGGACCTCCTATAGTGTCTCCCAAAGCTGGCCTCACTTAGTTTTCCCCTCCATTGCTATGCACCTACCCAGTGCCCAGAGAGATGAGCTTCCTCTTTGTTCCCCGATAATATCAATGGAACCATTAAAAATCCCCTGGGTACACTCTTGGTGCTTTTGTCGAGATGTCATATAATAAGTCCTGCTTAAACAAACCGTGGATTGAAGGAAGAGCCAGGGGCTGACGATATGCTTATCGATACTGTAGAACCTCTCCGCGCTAGTCCTGAACGGATCATCCGTGACCTCAGTAATGTGGACATGCTTCGGGCGCTTCCCCCAGAGGAAGTCCAGGCGATAGTGCCCTATGTCCGCCGCCAACGCTTCTCTGCTGGCCAACGTATCTTTGCCCAAGGCGAAGTGGGCGACGCCCTTTACCTTGTAGATCAGGGTCTGGTAAGAGTTATACTCGACGGCCAGACTGAGCTGGCGAGGCTAGGTCCTGGTGAGGCTTTCGGTGAGATGGCATTGCTTACAGGTGAGCCTCGAAGCGCAACGGTAATCGCTGAGACTGATCTGGCGGTGTGGCGCATCTCCAGGGAGGACTTCCAGCAACTGCTCATATCCTCTCCCGCTCTTGAGCTAGCAGTGAGGGCTTTAGAGGAACGCCGTCGCAGGGGAGTGGAGATAGACCAGGCGGCTCTCTACACTGCATCTACTTGGAAGAGTAGAGCCCTCCGCAGCCTCGCGGCCCACCAACGCGGCCTGCAACCTTGGCAGATCGTGATGGGCTTTGGCTTTATGCTGTGGGCTGCCTTATTTGCGAATGAGCGGGGTGGCTGGCTGCATGGGGCTGCCTTTGAGGGAGTGATCGCAGGGATAGAGCTTCTTGCTGGGCTGACTATCATCCAGGGCGCTTGCGAAGCCTTCATCCAGGGTGTGGAGCGAGTTGGCGCGCGCCTCCGCTGGGATGGGTTCATCTCTGGCACCATTGGAGAGACAGTCGCAACCCTACCCGAATTTGTAGTCATTGCCTTTCTTGTGCAGGTGGAGCCCCTGGCCGCCTTTGTGACCGCAGTGGTAACAGTTTTTAACAACTCCCTTGCCTTCTCTATCTACTCCTTCTTCCTGCCCAAAGACCATAAGGGCTCCTTTGTTATGCCTCCCTCTTTGGCTAAGGCCGGTGGCGAGGTGCTGGTTGCAGGGAGCGGCATAGCCCTCGTAGTAGGCTCCGTTATGCTAATGCTGAGAGCCGAGTCCCACAAGACAGCCTTGGTCGGAGCCGACCTTGTTATTGTTGGAGCGGTCATGCTGCTGGTGTTTGGCTATTACATGTACACACTGGTCCGATACTATGCCGAAGGGGATGAGCAAGACCATACTGGGCACCCTCCAAACCCCCACGAAATGGGCCATGATACTAGCTGGAGAGGTATCGCTATTATGTTCCTATTGGGGTTAGCGGGCTCCTTTTTCGGCGGAGAGTCTATCGGAGCCTTTGCTGATACGGCCTTAAACCATATGGGGCTGCCCACCATCCCCACGGCCGCGGCTTTGGCCTTCTTCGCGGGCATCTCAGAATACATAATAATATGGAAATCACACCGGCGCGGCGAGCTGGGCATTGCGCTATCCAGCGCCTTCGGTGGCATGACTCAAGTCATGTTTCTATTAGTTCCCTTTTCTATGTTGGTGATAGCTATATTTGGGTTCACGACAGGGGGCACTATTTATACAATACCCATCACCATGGCTACGACCATGTTAATTCTTCTTCTCTTCCCCCTCTTCTATGTATTGCTTCAATACCTTGAAGATGACCACACCCTATCCAACCTGGATGCCGCGGCCATGACCGGCATCTACGTATTGCTCCTCTACTTCCTATTTACCGCTCCACCGGCCTAAGACCACGCCATCGTCTTGACAAAGCCGTTCCCTGGGGTGTAGTCTTGCGCTAAGTTTAGCACTCCCAGCCATTAAGTGCTAACTTTTATAGCAGTCTTATGGAGGTCCCAAGATGCTTTCTAGGAGAATGGGGAACATCCTGAGGATCATCGTTGGTGAATACATCACAACTGGCGCGCCCGTCGGTTCTGACAGCATTGTGCGTAAGCACGGCCTGCGGGTGAGCTCAGCTACGGTGCGTAATGACATGGCTCGCCTGGAAGATGATGGCTATATAAGCCATCCCCATACTTCGGCGGGACGAGTGCCATCTGACAAAGGATACCGATACTACCTGGAGCAGCTTATGGAGTCGGAGGAGATGCCTCCGGATGAAAAGCGCACCATTCTGCACCAATTCCATCAGGTTGAAGGCGAGCTTGAGGAGTGGAGCCGCTTGGCTGCGGCCGTGTTGTCCAGGATAGTCAAAAACATGGTTGTTATAACCATTCCCAAGGCTCCGGTAGCCCGATTCAAGCGTCTGGAACTGGTTTCCATGCGGGGCGTCACCGTGCTGGTAGTCCTGCTACTTCAGGATGCAAAAGTAAAAAGGCAGATCGTGGCGTTGCCGGAGTCCTTGGATCAGGAGGCCCTCCAGCTTATTGCCCAGAGGCTCAATCGTCTATACGACGGCCTAAGCGCGGCCCTAATTAACACCGTCACCGCCGAGCTTTCCATCTTCGAGAGGGAAATAACTGCGGCTGTGGTAAAAGCCATGCAGTCTGAAGACGACATGTCATCCGGCGAGCTATGGGTAGATGGTGTTCGCAACCTGTTGGGCCAACGGGAATTCTCCTCCAGTGAGCGGGTAATACAGATCATTGATGCTGTTCATGATAGGACCTTCGTAGAATCCTTCTACCTGTATCTACCCATGGGCGAGGTGGTCACGGTGATTGTAGGTGAGGAAAACCCCATGGATCTCTTGCGGGAGTGCAGTCTGGTTATGGCCCGCTACGGTCCCCCAGAGAGCCTCTCCGGCGCCGTGGGAGTTTTAGGCCCAACCCGCATGCATTATGCCAAGACCATCGCCTCTGTCCAGTATCTATCTGCCGTTATGAGCGAGCTGATAGCGGGGCACAGTTTTTGAGATAATAAACACGAGGTGATGCGAATTGGGTGAGCCAGAGAGTAGTGGCCACGTAGCAGACAACCTAATGGACTCCTCTACCATCAGAGAAGATAGGGAGGCGCAGCAATCCCTAGGCGACCCAGAAACTTTGAATCGCCTGCTAATTGAAGCCAGGTCCCTGGCAGATTCTTATCTGGCTAACTGGCAGCGGTCCCAGGCTGACTTCATCAACTACCGCAGGCGGTCTGAGCAGGAGAAGGCGGAGGCCAACCAGTTCGCCAACGCAATGCTCATCCTTAGCGTCCTCCCCATTGTGGACGATCTGGAGCGGGCCCTCACCAGTGTGTCCAAGGAACTGGCAGGCTTTACCTGGGTAGAGGGCGTTAATCTTATCTACCGCAAGCTCCAGGCCATTTTGGAGACCCATGGTCTCTCTGAAATCCAGGCCCTTGGGAAACCTTTCGATCCTAATCTCCATGAGGCCGTCATGTACGGCGAGGGAGAGGAGGGCGTAGTGATAGCCGAGTTGCAAAAGGGCTACCGGCTCCATGACCGGGTAATAAGGCCAACACTGGTCAAAGTAGGTGGACTCGGGGTTGGGGAAACGGCATCCCCGACCACTGCAGAAAACTCTCAGGATAGAAGAGAGGGTGAGAGTTAGTGGTAGAGAATCAATATCCATCCTGGGCATTGAATGATCTGGAGGAAGGTGACCGCCTTCTAGCAGACGGAAATCTGAAAGAGGCGTCGGGCAAATATTGGGCAGCGGCGTCTGCCAGTGTTAAACGCATGGCGGCCCGTAAAGGATGGGCCAGAGGGAACACGCACGACCTCCTGGTCGCCATTGCCCAGCTCATAGAGCAGACCAACCAACCGGATTTCCGAGAGCTTTTCTATCAGGCAGAGTCCCTCCACTCCTACTCCTACGGCACCACGAAGCCCGGAGAGCCGCCCGCCAACGAGGAGCGAGTGCGCCGCTATGGCCAGTCTTGCTGGGA
>JAENIT010000217.1 GCA_016844365.1 Dehalococcoidia bacterium | reverse complement strand
ACTTGTATCACTTCTCATATTTGTTAGCTAGCTAAGGATAAGGAGGGGAGTATGTCACTACTAAGACGACTAGAGACTGCGTCGCCGCCACCGCCGACTCGACATGAGGATGCTCCAGCGTCTGCCCCTAAGGTGGAGGAGCGGAGATCCACGGCTGCTACTGCACCTCCCGCTGCTGCTGCGTCGCCGCCACCTCCCCCTCCGGCTCCTGTCAGGGCTGAGGCCCCGGCAGCGCCCAGGGACCGGAGCAGGGAGAAAGACCTCAGGATGCGGGTTCAGGACCGGCTCCTCAAGGAGTTGAAGTCCGATGCCGACGCCAATAATGAGGATAAGGTCAAGGAGCAACTTAAGCAACTCTTCGACAAGGTTTTAGATGAGGAGGGGGCCATTCTAGGGCGAGCCGACCGGGAGCGTCTCTATGAGGGCATTGAGGCGGAGATCATTGGCCTTGGCCCCATTGACCACCTGACCAGAGACGTATCCGTTTCTGAGATCATGGTCTGTGGTCCTAAAAAGGTTTTTGTAGAGCGGCGAGGCAAGCTGGTGCTAACCGATATCGAGTTCGATGATAACGACCACGTGAAACGCATCATTGAGCGCATCATCGCCCCTCTGGGAAGGCGCTGCGACGAAAGCTCCCCATACGTGGACGCTCGTCTTAAGGACGGCTCCCGTGTCCATGCCATAATACCGCCCTTGGCTCTGGACGGCCCCACCGTCACCATCCGAAAGTTCTCCGCCAAGCCCCTTCAAATTGAGGACCTGGTACGCTTTGGCAGCGTTACGTATGAGATGGGTGAATTCCTAAGGGCGTGCGTCATGGCCAGACTTAACATCATAGTCTCGGGAGGCACCGGCAGCGGCAAGACCACTCTACTTAACGTGCTCTCCTCCTTCATCCCTGATGACGAGCGGATTATCACCTGTGAGGACGCGGCAGAGCTACAGTTGCAGCAGGTCCACTGGGTGAGGTTAGAGACCAGGAAGCCTAATATCGAAGGCAAAGGAGCCGTAACTATCCGGGACCTGGTCATGAATACCTTGCGTATGCGTCCTGACCGTGTGGTTATTGGAGAGTGTCGTGGTGGCGAGTCCCTGGACATGGTTCAGGCCATGAACACCGGCCATGACGGTTCCCTAACCACTTTACATGCCAACACCCCGAAAGATGCACTAGGGCGACTTGAGGTTATGTGCATGATGTCCGGCATGGACTTGCCGCTGAGCGCCTTGCGCAAGCAGATCGCCTCGGCGGTCCACCTGGTAGTCCAGCAGCAGAGGCTTCACGACGGCAGCCGTAGAGTAACCTACATAACTGAGATCCAGGGCATGGAGGGTGAGAACGTAATCACCCAGGACATCTTCAGGTTTGAGCAAGAGGGCATAGACGAGGAGACGGGCAAGATCATAGGCGCCACTAAGCCCACCGGACTGCGTCCCACGTTCATGCACAAGATCCACGAAGTCGGCATCGAGCTGCCTCCGGGCATCTTCGGTGAGGTGAACATATAAAGGGCTTAGTCCATTGAGCAGTATCGTAGAAGAGTATAGAAAGGCGGGCTAGCAAGTGCTTCTCTCCTTGGTGTGCGCCCTATTGGTAATTGGAGGTGTGATCCTCTTCTGGATGGGGACATAGACTCACGGTTAGAGGCGTTTACGGGACGGCGCGCTGATGGACCGGATGTTCAAGCATCCAAAGGAGCCCGCCAGGAGTCGTCCCTAACTGCAAGCCTGAATAAGGCCTTTGCCAAGAGAACCTATGGCCAGAAGGTGGCAGAGGGTCTGGCTCGGGCTGATCTAAAGCTGACGGTGGGGGAGTTCATGGCCCTTAAGGGCGTCACTACCGTCATAGGAGTCGTAGTCGGGTTACTTGTGGGGATCACAAACTCCTTACTTCAAGGATTCCCTGCGGGCTTTGCGCTGGCGGGGGCCTTTATTGGCTATAAGGCCCCCAACTTCTATATGGGGAAGCGCCAGAGTGGTCGGCTGAGTAAATTTAACGAGCAGTTGCCGGATGTGATCAGCCTGATGTCCAACGGCCTAAAGGCTGGCAATAGCGTTCTTCAGGCCATGCAACTGGTGAGTCGCGAGGCCCCTTCCCCCAGCAGGGAGGAGTACGGCCGAGTGGTAACGGAATTGACCCTTGGTGTGGAATTTGGTGTAGCGCTTAACAACCTGGTGAGGCGCATGCCCAGCCCGGACCTAGACCTCATGGTTACCTCTATGGGTATTCAGCGGGAGATAGGTGGCAACCTGGCCACGGTTCTGGAGAGCATAGGCGCTACTATCCGGGAGCGCATCGAACTCAAGGGTGAGATTAAGACCAAAACTTCCCAGGTAATGGGGTCTGCTTACATTATGAGTGGACTGCCTATCATAATCGGCCTCGTTCTGTTCCTGATTAACGGCTCGTACATGAAGCCCATGTTCAGCGGCTGCTTCATATGCATGCCCCTCGCCGCAGGGGGAATGATCTTTATGGGATTTATGGCAATGAAGAAGATCGCTACTGTTGAGGTGTAGCTATGATTGTACTTGCGATTCTACCCAGTATCGGATTAGCCGCTGGTATATTACTCTTCTTTATGGGGCTGACCATGAAACCCAAGACAGAGGGCGATGTCCAGATGCGGCTAAGCGCATACGGAACCAGGCCGCCTAGCCTGGAGGAACTGGAGCTACAAAAGCCCCTGTCGGAGCGAGTGTTCAAACCCATTATGGCTAGCCTGTCCGGCGGCATGGCCTCTAAAACCCCGCAACGCACCATGGAGCAGATTTTTAAGAAGTTGGACTCAGCCGATAACCCGAACAACCTCACCGTGTCTGACTTCCTTGGCCTTAAACTATTCGGAGCCCTGGCTGGGGCTGGTGGCGCTACTCTCATCGCGATAATGATGGGGAAATTCGCTTTTGTGCCTTTAACTCTCTTAGGTGGCGCCTTTATGGGGTCCAAGCTCCCAGATATGTGGCTAGGAGGCAAGATAAGCGCTAAACAGAAGGGCATCCAGAAGGCCCTACCGGACGCCCTGGACCTGTTGACCATCGGTGTGGGAGCCGGCTTGGGGTTTGAACAGGGCATCTCCAAGATAGCGGAGAAATGGGATAACGCCCTGTGCTTGGAGTTCCGTCGCTTTCTTCGAGAGCAGCGGATGGGGGTAAGTCGGCGAGAGGCCATGCGCACTATGGCGGAGCGGTGCGATGTCCCTGACTTATCCTCTTTCTGCGCTGCTATCATCCAGGCGGATCAGTTGGGCGTAAGCATCTCTAACATCCTGGTGGTCCAGTCTGAGGACATACGGACCAAGCAAAGGCAGAAGGTGGAGCAGACCGTGGCGACGGCCCCTCTAAAGATGACCTTTCCTATGATTCTCTTCATGCTACCCGCACTCTGGATTATTATTCTGGGACCGATTGTGCCGATGGTGGCCAAGATGATGAAATAGGCGCCACCTCACGGCCAAATGCCATGTCAGGGGTACGAAATACGCGTAACGGGCTATTGCTGGCGGCAAGAATAGATGTAGCTGACAGCTTTTTAGACAGACTCAAAGGTCTCATGGGTAAAAAGGGCCTGCCGGAAGGGGCGGGC